>JALSGI010000644.1 GCA_026982835.1 Planctomycetota bacterium
GTATCGAGCGGTCGCAGTTGGTGCTCTCCACCACGCACACGCATACCGGCCCGGCCCTGGAAGGGATGCTCACCAATCACCTGATCCGCCCCCCCACGCCCCAGGAGGCGGCCGCCCGAGCCCGCTACACCAAGCGGGTGGAAGAGGCCATCGTGCAGGCGATCGCCCAGGCGGTCGAGGCGCTTCGTCCGGCCCGCTGGGAGCTGGCCCACACTCACGCCACGTTTGCCGTCAACCGCCGCATCGTCGAAAACGGCCGCTGGGTTCGCAACGGCGTGAACCGCAACGGGCCGGTGGATCACTCGGTGCCGGTGCTGGCCGTGCGCGACGGTATGGGGAAACTGTTGGGCGTGGTGTTCGGCTATGCTTGCCACGCCACCACGCTTGGCCCCAAGGACAATTTTCTCTGCGGCGACTGGCCCGGCTATGCCTGCCAGTTCCTGGAAGAGCGTCACCCGGGAGCGGTGGCCCTATGCGTGATCGGTTGCGGGGCGGACGCCAACCCGCATCCCCGGCCCGGGCTGCAACTGGCCCAGGCCCACGGACGCACCCTGGCCGACCAGGTGGATCGCCAGCTTGGCCGCCGCGGAGGCTGGACCGCCTTACCGCCGGAGGTGATGAGCAGCTTTGGTTTTGCCGGGCTGCCGTTTGATCGGCCCAGCCGCCAGGAGCTGCTCAAGCGGCTCAAATCCCCCGATGTGCGTACCGCCCGGCACGCCGCGGCCATGCTCCAGGTGTGGGCCCGCAAAGGCCGCCTGCCGGAGACCTATCCTTGTCCGGTGCACGTGTGGCGGGTGGGGCCGCTTATCTGGGTGTTCCTGGGCGGGGAGGTGGTGGTGGACTACGCTCTGCGGCTCAAAAAAGAACTGCCCGGGGTGCCCTGGATCAGCGCTTACTGCGACGACGTGTTCGCCTACGTGGCCAGCCGCCGCGTGATCGCCGAAGGGGGCTACGAGGCCGACTACTCCATGCTCAACTACAACCAGCCGGGCCCCTGGCTCCCGGAAGTGGAAGACGTACTGGTGCGGCGGGTGCACCAGTTGCTCAAACCCAGCCGGGAAAACGAGCCCACCCCGCAGCAACAAGCCCTGAACACCTTCCGCTTGCCCCCGGACCTGGAGCTCCAACTGGCCGCGGCCGAGCCGCTGGTGGAAGACCCGGTGTGTTTGGCCTTCGACGCCCAATTGCGGCTCTGGGTGCTGGAGATGCGCGACTATCCCACCGGCGTGGACGGTCGCCCGGGCGGGCGCGTGAAGATCCTTACCGACACCGACGGCGATGGCCGCTACGACCGTGCGGTGGTGTTCCTGGATAATCTCTCTTATCCCTCGGGCCTGCTCCCCTGGGGCCGCGGGGCGTTTGTGGTCGATGCCCCCGAGCTTTTCTTCGCCGAGGACACCGACGGGGACGGGCGAGCCGACCGCCGCCAGGTGCTCTTTCGCGGCTTCCAGGACCACAACCCCCAGCACCAGGCAAGCAGCCTCCAGCTCGGGCTGGACAACTGGATCTATGCCGGCTTCGGTCCGCCGCGGCAGCGTGTGACCGTGTTGGCCACGGGCCGCCAGGTGCAAGCCGGGCAGGACGATTTTCGCTTTTCGCCCGATGGAAAGCAGTTTCAACTGGTCACTGGCCGCACGCAATATGGCCGCACGCAAAGCGACTGGGGCCAATGGTTCGGCTCCACCAACCCCAACCCCTTCTGGCACTTCATCATGCCGCGGCGTTACCTGGAGCGCAACCCGGCGGTGGCCATTACCCAGGTGCGGCGTTCGATTACCCAGCCGCCGAGCCTGCCGCCGGTCTATCCCCGCAGCCGCACCGAGGACCGCTTCAACGACCTGTTTGCCCTCAATCGTTTCACCTCCGCCTGCGGGGCGCACGTCTATGGCGACGTGGCCCTGGGGCCAGGCTACCAGGGAAACATCTTCGCCTGCGAGCCGGTGCACAACCTGGTGCATCGGGCCGTGCTGGTGCCACAGGGGGTGACGTACCAGGCCCGCCGCGTACCGCAAGAACAAAACAGCGAATTCCTGGCCTCCACCGATCTGTGGTCGCGGCCCGTGTGGATCACCACCGGCCCGGACGGTGCGCTGTGGGTGGCCGACATGTACCGCCGCTATATCGAGCACCCACAGTGGATTCCCGACGGCTGGTTGGCCCAGATCGACGTGCGGGCCGGGGAGGGCCTGGGGCGCATCTATCGCATCGTCCCCCGGGGCAAAACGCTGCGGATGCCCCGCCCGCCGGCCAAGCTCCAGCCGGAAGAGCTGGTGGAGGAACTGGCCAGCACCAATCGCTGGCGGCGCCTCATGGCCCAGTGGTTGCTGGTCCAAGGAGGCCACCGCCTGGTGGCCCCCGGGGTGAAAAAACTCCTCCGCACGGCCAAGCTGCCGCAGGGGCGACTGCACGCCCTGTGGACGCTCCAGGGATTGGGCGCCCTGGACCCGGACGACCTGGCCGCGGCCCTGCACGATGCTCACCCCGAGGTGGTGCGCCACGCCGTGCGGCTGAGCGAACCGTACCTGGACCGGGAAGCGAAGCTGTTTGGCCGCGTGGTGGAGCTGGCCGCCAGCCCGCACCCGGGCGTGGTGTTCCAGGTGGCTTTTTCGTTGGGCGAGTCGCAGCAGGCGGAAGCCGCCGCGGCGCTGGTGCAAATCGCCCGCCAGCACTCCGGCGATGTGTGGATCCGCCAGGCGGTGTTTACCTCACTCAGGCCCCATGCGGCCGAAGTGGCCCGGCTGCTGTTGCACCAGGGGGAAGAAAAAACGCAAGCTCTGCTGGAAGCGGCGCTGGACACCCTGGGGCGTTCCGGCCGTGCCGACTCGCTGGCTCGCCTGGTGGGTGAGGTGGCCCAGCCCCAGTTTCCCGTCCCGCAAGAGCTGTGGCGTGTAGTGGCCCTGGTGCGGCTTTTGCCTGCCATCCAGCGTCGCAGGCCGGTGTGGCAGCAGGTGCTTGGGCACGAACGGGGCCGGCTGCAAGAGCAACTGGATCGCTTCCTGGCCCGGGTGCTCCGCCTGGCTGCCGACGCGCAGCAGCCGCTCTCGGTGCGGCAAAAGGCCCTGGGGCTGCTGGGGCTTTTGCCCACGCAGCGGCCCCGGCAGCGGGAGCTGCTGCTGGAGCTGCTTCAACCGCAGCAGCCGCCCGGGTTGCAGCAAGCGGCCCTGGAGGCCCTGGCCCGACTGGAACCCAAGGAGTTCCCCCGCCTGGTCTTCCAGCGTTGGGGTCAGCTAACGCCCAGACTGCACGAGCTGGCCTTGCAGCGGCTGCTTCAGCGCCGGGAGTGGACCCTTGCGTTGCTGGATGCCCGGGCCAAAGGCACATTGGGCACGCTGCGGCTTTCGGCCCAGGCACGCGATGCGTTGCTGCGGCACCCGCAGGCGGAGATTCGCCGCCGGGCCGCGGAGTTGTTCGCCCATCCCGATCGCAGGGAACTGGCCCAACTGCTTGCCCGCTACGGCCGCCGCGTGGCCCAGGGGGGCAATCCGCTTCAGGGGGCCGTGGTGTTCCAGCGGGTGTGCGCCACCTGCCACCAGTACCGGGGCCTGGGACGCTCGCTGGGGCCGAAGCTCGATCAGCTCAGCGGCCCGAAGCGCTCGGCCGAGTTCCTGCTGGAGTCGATCCTGGACCCCAACGCCGCGGTGGAGAGCAAGTTCGTGGGCTACTCGCTGCTGCTGGCCGATGGCCGCGTGCTGCAAGGGCTCATCGTGGAAGAAAACGCCACGGCCATCCAACTGGCCGATGCCCAGGGCAAGCTCCACACGGTGCTGCGGGCCGATGTGGAGCAGTTGGCCGCCACGGGCAAATCGTTCATGCCCGAGGGGCTGCACCGCGACCTGACCCCCGAACAGATGGCCCATCTGATCGCCTTCCTGCGGCTGGACCTGCTGCCGCCGGAACAGCGCCTGAAGCGGCTTCCCTCCTGGGTGGCTTCCGTGGCCGAAGAGCCGGGAGGCCGCTGGCACCTGGCCCAAGAAAAACCTTCGGCCCAGGTGCAACTGGGCACGGCTACGCTTCCGGCGCTGCAGCTTCAGGGACCGGCTGTGCTCCAGGCTCCCGGGGCTTCCCAAGCCGCAAAACGCCTAGTCTGGGCCGTGTTGCTGGTCCAGCCGCAGCAGGTCGGGAAAGTCCCGCTGGAGCTGGAGCTGGTTGAGCCCAAGCAAGGCCGGCTCAAACTCACTCTAGGAGCAGCCGGCTCGGTGCAAAGCACGGCCGACGGGCGGGCCGTAGCCGTGGCTTTCCCGGTGGTGGAAACAGGTGGCATGCGACTGGGCGTGTTGCTTGTGGTGCAGCAGCTTGGGCAAAAGCCCCGCTTGCCGGGGAAAGTGACCTTGAGGGCCGCTTCCGGCTCGGGCGTGCAGTTGGTGGTGGTTCAGGGCGAGGGGGTCCAGGGCCAGTAGCTGGGCACCGAGCCGCCGAAGCGATACTCCAGGCCTAGCCCCAGCGATACCAGGTGCATGGTTTCCAGGCCGTGCCCGCCGCCCAGCACCATGTGGTTGCGCAGTTGCATGCTCAGGCTCAAGTGATCGTCCCAGCGGTATTCCATGCCCAGGCCCAAGGGGAACTGCCAGACGGTCTGGTCCCGCGGCACCCCGGCCTCGTCGGCAAAGGAGAACGTGGCCCCGCCCACTCCCAGAAGCAGCGACCAGCGCCAGTGCTGGGACTGGAACACCGTGCGCCGCGCGGCCAGGTCGAACAGGATCACGTCGGCCCGGGGGAGTTTCACTCCGGTATAAGTGGCCACATCCGGCTGGCTCCAGGCCCAGCGCAGCTCCCAAGTCCAGTAAGGCTTCCAGCGGCGCGAGAGCGAGAACTCCCACAAGGCATCGGTTTCCAGGCGAAGCTCTCGGCCCACGATGTTGTCCCCCCAGAGGGCGGCGGCGCGGAACGAGGCTTCCCAGGGGCGCTGTTCCCAAGGCTCGCTCACCACGGGCCAGGCCACCAGCTGGTGCCGCAGGGCTTGTCCCAGCGTTTGCACCACCGCGCCGCTTGGGGGGATCCAGTGCCCCGGCTCCCAGAACCAGCGCGGGGCCCAGTCCCGGGGGGCGTCGGCCCGGGGAGATTGCAAACGCAACTGAAAGGGGGCAAGCGGTTCCTGGGGTCTTCCCTTTTCGGGCAGCGCCAGCGGCGGAAGCGTGCTTTCTCCCGGCCTCACCAGGCGAGAAAACGCCCCTGGCTGGGCGGCAATCGTTCCGGGGAACACCAGCCCCCCCAGCGCGCCCAGGGCCAGCACCAGACCCCGCACGGCCCAGCCCGGCAAAACCCGTTCGGCGGCAAGGGGCATTGGAGGGGGGCCCTCGGAGTGGGTGTTCCCGTTCAGATCAGCAGCGTTTCCAGCAGCAAGCGCAGCTTGCGCACCTCAGCGTCGTGGTCGATGCTGCCGTCCGGCTCGGGCTTGATGTCGATGCACAGTGCCCGGCGGTAGCCGGTGCTTTCCAGCTGGCCGATCAAGCGGCTGTAATCCACTTCCCCCTGGCCCACCTGCACTTGCAGCTTTTCTTTGCTCGTATCCCGCAGCCGCACGTGCGCCACAAAGGGGAGCAGCTTCTTGTAATCCCGGCCCGAGGGGCCGCAAATGTAGTGGCTGGGATCAAGCGTCACGGCCAGGCCCTTGACATGCTGGCATAGCACGGCGGCCGTGTCGGGATCTTCGCTCATGCGGCCGGTTTCGGTGGTGATGCTCACCACCACACCCTCCAGCGTGGCCAGTTTCACCAAGGCCTTGAGCCGTTCCACCTCTTGATTGAACGGGGTGCCCAGCTCGGCCGAACGCACCGTAAGGGATACCACCTTGGTGGCCTTGGCCAGCATGCAGCAGGCATGGAACCGCTCGTAGAACTGGCGATCAAACCCCTCGAAGTCCAGATAGTAGGCCACCGGGGTCACACGGTAGGTGTGCTGGCAGCGGTAAGCCACCCGCTGCGGCTCGCGGACCACCTGGTCCGGGTCCAGGTGGGCTCCGGGGCCTACGACCAGCTCGGCGTAGCTGAACTCCAGGTCCAGCATCTTTTCCAGGGCCTGTTCCAGCGACAGGTGGGGAAAACAAGCGCTTGAGGCGGCGATGAACACGGTGGCACTCCTCCACTTGCTAGCAGTCCAGCCGGTGCTTGCAGCTGCGCGGCCGCCCGGGGCGGCCCAGACAGGCAATCCGTCGAGTGATCTCTAGGGGGGAGCCCTTTTAAGCACTCGGCCCCGGCAAGACAACACCAGATGCCAGGTTCGGCTTCGGCCCAAGTGGCCAAAGCCGATGACCGGGTTGAGCCGCCTGCCGACTGGTCACGTTCCAGCCAAAGCGTTAGCTTGGACGGGCAGCCGAAGTGGGCTTGGAGTCGATCCTTGCTGCCCTGGCACGGAGGATGCCGGTCGTGGCCGTCACCGAGCACGAGATCACCTTCCGCGTCCGCTACCCGGAGACTGATCCCGGCGGGTATGTGCACCACGCCCAGTATTTTGTTTACTTCGAGATGGGCCGCACGGAGTTGTTGCGGGCCAACGGGCACACCTACCGCGACATGGAGGCCGCCGGGGTGTTCGTCGTGGTGGTGCGGGCGGAGTGCCGCTTCCATCGCCCGGCCCGGTACGACGACCTGCTGCGGCTGCGCACCCGGGTGCTGAAAGTAACGGCAGCCACCATCGAGCACGAATATCACCTTTACCGGGACGAGGAGCTGCTGGCCGAAGCGCGGATTCTGCTTTGCTGCGTGGACCGCCAAGGCCACCCCCAACGGGTGCCCAAGTGGATGCTGCCGTGAGGGGGCCGCGTGTACGACGTCTCTGCCAGCATCTGCCGGCAGAAGATAGCGATCCGCAAATCGCTGTTTGGTGTTCGAGTCGGCGTTTGTTCTTACCCGGCCATCCGCGTGCGTGAGCACGCGGTTGTTTTGCCGCTGGCGCTGGTTCTTGCAGCCGCAAGCCGTGGGCGCAAGCACACGGAGAGCACGGCAATCATGCGCCACTTTCTTATCGTCTCCGGGAGCTGACGCTCCCGGCTCGCCAACCGGCGACTAAAGTCGGCGGCTCGCCACGCATCCACGCCTCCCGCGGCTGGCCGGGCTCGCTGCCGGCTACCACTTCAGCCCGAACACCTCCCCGCCCCGGGGACGATCCAACCCGCCCTTGAGATTGTCCGGCTTGGTTTTTTTCCTCTTTTTGGCGGCGGTTTCCAAGGCTTGTTCTTCGGCGGCTTCTTTTTCGGCGCGGGCCTTGGCCTGGGCTTCTTCCTGGGCGCGAGCTTCGAGGGTTTTGCGGCTCAAGCTGATGCGGCGTGCCTCCGGGTCCACGGCAATGACTTCCACTTCCACTTCGTCCCCTTCCCGAAAGTGGTCCGAAACCCGCCACACGCGGCGGTGCGAGATTTCGGAGATGTGCACCAGCCCCTCCACGCCCGGCTCCAGCTCCACGAACGCTCCAAAGTCCATCACCCGGGTGACCCGACCCCGCACCACCGACTGCACCGGGTAGCGCGTGGCCACCTCGTCCCAAGGGTTGGGCAGCAGGTCCCGCATCGAAAGCGTCACCTTGCCCGAGCCTGGGTCCACTTCTTCCACTTTCACCTGGACCTGGTCGCCCTCGGAGACCAGCTGCTTGGGATGGCTGATCCTGGCCCAGCTCATGCGGCTGATAGGCACTAGGCCGTCCACACCGCCCAAATCCACAAACACACCAAAGGGCTGCACGCGGACCACCTTGCCGGTGCGGACCTGGCCGGGAGCCAGCTCGGCCAGGAGTTTTTCGCGGGCTTCGGCCCGCTGCTGCTCCAGCACGGCCCGGTGGCTCAGCACCAGGTTGCGCCGCTGCGGGTTGGCCTCGATCACGCGGCACAGCAACCGCTGGCCCAGGTAAGGGCCCAGATCCTCCACGCGTTGCAGGGCCACCTGGCTGATGGGGATGAAACCGCGGATGTGGCCCACCTTGCATTCCAACCCGCCCTTGTTCTGGCCGGTGATGGTGGCCTCGACGATGGTGCCGGCTTGCAGATCGTCCCAGTTTTCCACCTCGGCCCCGGCCGCAGGCAGCCGCAGGGTGTAAAGCCCTTCCTCCTGGTCGAAGCCGGTGACGAGCACTTCCACCGTCTGGCCCACCTGCGGCGGTTCCTTGTCCGGCGGGAACTGCTTCAAGGGCACCGCGCCTTGGTGGCGGCGCCCCAGGTCCACAAACACGTCTTCGGCCGAGATGGAGATGATCCGCCCGCGCTGGCGGCCCTTGAGGTCCGCCTCGGCCAGCTCGCCGCCGGCGGTCTGCACCAGCTCGGGATTGAGCGACTGTCCGGCCAGGGCGGCTTCGATTTCTTGTTCCAGGTCATCGGGCAGCTCGACCTGCACCTGCTCCAGCGGCACGGCGGGCGTTTCCGGCTCGGGGGCTTCCTCCGAGGGGGACTCTTGCTGGGGCTGCGCCCGGCGCCGCCCTCGCCGCGAGGCGGGAGACTCCAGGTGCTGCACGGTTTGCCGGGGCCGGGTGCGAGGCGGCAGGGGGGTATCTTCGGTAACGGTTTCCGGCTCCTCGGGAGGTGCTTCTTCTGGAGGGGGGGCCACGGGATGCACGGGCCGAGGGCGAGCCAGCCCCGCCTTCAAGTCGGCCGCCTGGTAGCCCACCCGGATCGAACGCCGCCGCCGGGGCGGCTGCTCCTGCGGGGAGTCGGGGTGGGGGGACTCGGTCGCAGCCGGCGGCGCAGGACTCTGCCCGGAGGAGTCGGGGCCGCTGGGCCGCGGTTCCGGGGTGCCGCTGTCCCCGGCATCCGCGGCTGCGGCGGTGTTTTCCTCCCCTGGGGTTTTCTCGGGGCTTGTTTCTGCCGCCGGGGAAGCCGCCTGCGGCTCGGGACTGGTTTCCGGCTGCCCCTGGGAAGCAGCTTCCGCTTGCCGGGAAGAGGCTTCCGTCCCGGAAGAAGTCTCGGGCAAGGGGGATTCCTGCTCGGGCTGAGGTTGGGACTGCTGGCTCATCAACGGGTCCTCAAGCGCACCTGCCAAACGACAAACCACAAGGGGTACTTTCTTCCAGAATCGGCCATCGCCCGGCCTCGTCTCCGGCGGAAACAGCAGTGTACCATCCCACGCCCCGGCCGGGTAGGCGCTGCCGGGGCAGGTGCGCTGCGCTTTCCTCACCGGTACGCTCCGGAGGCCACCCTCGGGCAAGCGGCGGCTCAGCCTGGGCAAGCCACAGGGCGGCACGCACGCCCCCGCAGGTGATCCTCCGCCGCGTGGTCGATTTCCACTTCCACCAGTTCCCGCAGCGGGTATTCCCCCGGCAAGACCACCGGCACGTAGCGGCAGGCCGTGCCGCGTAGCGGGGCCGTGCCGCCCTCGGGGGGTGGGTCGTCCCGGCTCTCGCACAGCACCTGCAACCGGCAGCCCACCAGGCTTTCAAAGTACCGGCGGCGCAGCTCCCGTTCCAACTGAAGCAACTGCCGCACCCGCTGCTGGCGCACCGGCGGGGGCACCTGGTCGGGCATTTGGGCCGCGGGCGTACCGGGCCGCGGGCTGAAGGGAAACACGTGCAGCTTCCAGAAGCCCACCTCCTCCAACAGCTCGCAGGTGGCCTGAAAGTCCTCCTCCGTCTCGCCGGGGAAACCGACGATCACGTCGGTGGTCAGCCCGGGGTGGGGGAGCATCTCGCGGGCCAGCAGGCAGCGGTCCCGCAGCCGCCGGGCCCCCCAGCGTCGCCGCATCCGACGCAGCACCCGGTCCGAGCCGCTTTGCACGCAGATGTGCAAGTGGGGGCAGATGCGGTCCGGGGCCTGGGCCATCAGCTCCAGCAGTCGCTGGCTCACCTCGGTGGCCTCGATGCTGGAGAGCCGCAGGCGGAACTCCCCGGGCAGCTCCAACAACTGCTCCACCAGCTCCGGCAGCCGCACCCACTGCCGCCGCGGCAGCCCCCGGCAGCGATCCACCCCGTAGTGCCCCAGGTGAATCCCGGTAAGCACGATCTCCCGGTACCCTGCGGCCGCCAAGCGCTGCACTTCCTGGCAGATGTCTTCCGGAGGGCGGCTGACCAACTGGGGGCGCACCTGCGGAATGATACAGAACGTGCACCGCAGCAGGCAGCCGTCCTGCACCTTCACGTAGGCCCGATGCCGCTGGCCAAAGTGGCTGATCCCCGTGGGCAGATCCACCACACCGAAGCGACCCAGCAGGTCGGGCAGCTCCCGCTTGTCGGTAATCACCTCGGCCACGCCGGGCAGGCGGCGGACTTCCTCCGGGCAGCGGGTGGCATAGCAGCCCATGACGATAATCCGCGCACCGGGATTCTGGCGGGCCAGGCGGCGGATCACCTGGCGGCTCTTGGCGTCGCCTTCCTGGGTGACCGTGCAGGTGTTGACGATGCACAGTTGAGCCACCTCTCCCGGGGCGGCCTCGCGGTAGCCGATCCCCAGCAGGGCCTGGCGGACGTACTGGGTTTCGTACTGGTTGACCTTGCAGCCCAAGGTCACGGTTCGTAGCAGGGCCATGATATTTTCGCCGGTTGTGGGTTGTGTGCTGGGGGAGCCGGACCACCGGAAACCTCGTGACGGCAGCCAGCCGGGGGCGCCCCGGATCGGGGTGCGGTCCCGGCCGCCGGACGACCGCAAAAAGAGCTTGGTGCGTGTATTTTTCATCTTATCGGTCCGGGGAGCCGGGGAAACCACGTATCGGGGCGGAAGTTTTGCGGTTGTTCCGAGCCGGCGGGATCCATAGCCCTTTGGGCTCCTGGGCGGGATAGCGGGCCGTTGCAAGAAAAAGATGCCCTGGGCAAGAAACCGGCGGAAGGAAGCGGATGGCCATAACCTGTTGGGAAATAAAAACTTGCACTCTTCACTCCAAGTGCCGCCTTGCTCGCCCCCCCGGGTGGGAAAAAGACCTTTCCCGGGGAGCTTACGTGGTATAATCGTTAAGAGGCCCCTAGCCGACCGGGATGGGCCATCCCGGTGGGCTTTTTGCGTTGGGGGGAAGTATTTTCTCCCCGTTCCCGGGGCGGTATAACCAAGAACTTGCCTCCGGAAGAAAAGGCACGACCTGAACGACCAGGGCCTCCGGCCGGAGGCCCTCCAAGCAACCCATGACCGAACGGACCATTTCCGTCGTCGATGCCCGCAGCCTGCTGCGGTTGTTTGGCCCTCGGGACAAGCATCTGCGAGCCATCCGCCAGGCATTGGGAGTCCGCATCTCGGCCCGCGACGGCCAGATCCGCATCAGTGGCAGTGCCGAGGCGGTGGACCAGGCCACGCAGGTTCTGGAGCAGTTGCAGCAGGAGCTGCATCGGACGGGGAAGTTGTCGGCCGAGCAGGTGGCCGGGGCCATTGCCCAGGCCGGAAGCGGTACCGCCCCGGAGCAGAGCGTGGAAATCTCGGTGATGCACCCCGGGCGCATCGTGCGGCCGATGACGCCGGGGCAGCGGCGGTTCGTGGAGGCGATCCGCAAGCACGACATCGTCTTTTGCATCGGCCCGGCCGGAACCGGCAAAACTTACCTGGCCGTGGCCATGGCTGTCACCTCGCTGAAAAACTCGCTAGTGCGCAAGATCGTGCTGGTGCGCCCGGCAGTGGAGGCGGGGGAGAACCTGGGCTATCTGCCCGGCGACATGCACGCCAAGATCAACCCCTACCTGCGGCCGCTGCTGGACGCGTTGCGGGAGATGATGGACTACGACCAGATCCGCCGCTACATGGACCAGGACCTGATCGAGGTGATCCCGCTGGCTTACATGCGGGGCCGCACGCTCAACGAGGCTTTTATCATCCTGGACGAGGCGCAAAACGCCACCGTGGCGCAGATGAAGATGTTTTTGACCCGGATGGGCCGAGGGGCCAAGATGGTCATCTCGGGAGACGTGACGCAGACGGACCTTCCTTCGGGGAAGCCCAGCGGGCTGCGCGACGCGCTGGACCGGCTGCAAGGGATTCCGGGCATTGCCCAGGTGCGGATGCAGGCCGAGGACATCGTCCGCAATCCGCTGGTCAACCAGATCGTGAAGGCTTACGAGCAACCTCCTTTGTCCCAGGAGCGACAAAGCGACTCCCAAGGGCGCGGTGTTCCCGCGCAGCGGAGCCAGGAACAGGAAGCGTCCTGAGCCGCTGGGCAGGAGGCGAGCCTTGCTCCCGCTCGAGCAAGGGAAGCCGCCGCGACGAGAACTGATGTCTCAGCCCACTTCCTCCAAGCAAGCGCGATCGGCCCGGGTCGCCGCATTGGGCTCCGCCTCGCAAGGGTGGTGGCCCCGCTTGGGCCAGACGCTGCGGTTGGGCCGCTTCTGGCTGCGAACCATCCCCGCTCTGCTGGCCGCCGTGGTGGTGTGGTGGGGATTGCGGCCCTGGTATCCCCCCTTGCCCCATCGCCTGGGCGAGGTGCCTTCGCACGACCTGGTGGCCCGCGTCCGCTTCTCCGTCTCCGATCCCCGCGGCACCGAACAAGCCCGCAACCTGGCCCGGCAAAGCACCCCCCGGGCCTACCGCAACCAGGCCCAGCCGCTGGTGCATCTGCGGCAGGAGTTGCTGCACAAGCTACGGCAACTGGCCGACGCCAACAGTTGGGAGGAAGTGCCGGTCACGCTCTGGAACGAGTTCCAATTGCACCCGCAGGCCAAGCCGCAGGAGGCGCCGACCCGGGAACAGCAAGAGGAACGCTTCGAGCAGTTCCGCCAGCAGTTGCTCCAGGCGGCCCAAAAAGCCGGCTCGCTGGAAAAAGCCCTGGCCGCAGCCCTGCAGCCGCTGGAACGACAAGGATTGCTGCACAGCCTGCAACACCAGGGGGCCAACCGCAGCGA
>JALSGI010000645.1 GCA_026982835.1 Planctomycetota bacterium
GGGCCGGTGATCCACAGCATGCCGTCGGTGCCAGTGGGCAGCGGCTCTTTGGTTTCGGGATCGACCACCCGGGCCTCTACTGCCGGCACCGGCTGCCCGACGCTCCCTTGGCGCACATGGGCCTTGCCGTCCTGGGAGCGGTGCTGCGGGACGTTGACGCTTACCAGCGGCGAAAGTTCCGTGGTGCCGTAGCCTTCCAGGGGGCGGACGCCGAAGTGTTTTTCAAACGCATCGGCCAGATCCTGGGGGAGTTTTTCCGCGCCGGTGATCACCAAATCCAGCGAGGCGAAATCCTCCGGGTCCAGCCGCCGCATGTAGTTGCGCAAGAACGTGGGTGTGCTGATGAGGATGGTGGCTCGATACTCCCGGACCAGGCGGCCGATGATGGTGGCGTCCAGCGGGCTGGCATGGCACACGCCTTCGAAGCCCAGCATCAGCGCTCCCCACATGGTGATCGTGTAGCCCAGCGAATGGAAAAACGGCACGCAGCAGAGCATCACGTCCTGGTCGCTGAGCTGCACCACGGTTTCGGCCGCGCGGACGTTGGAGCCGATGTTGGCATGGGTGAGCATCACGCCCTTGGGCATGCTGGTGGAGCCGGAGGTGAAGATGACGGTGAGCAGCTCGTCCGGGTCGATCATGTGCAATTGGAAGCGGCGTTCCAGCGCCGGGATCGACTGCACGTAGGCTCCCCAGAGCCCGGCCAGCTTGTCCCCCAGGGTGACTTTCTGCCGCAGGTCGTCCAGCAGGACCACTTCGGCGTCGAACTCCAGTTGCAGTTTTTCCATCACCTTGCGGCTGGTGAGCACGCGACGGATGCCGGCGGTGTGGATGCAATGATCGATCTCGTGGCGGGAGAGGGTGAAGTTGAGATTCACCGCCACGCGCCGCTGCAAGGCCAGCGCGGCGTTGACCACCGCTCCGCCGACCGAAGGGGGGATCAACACGCCCACGAACGGCTCTTCCTCCCGGGGGGCGAGCACTTCGCGGGCCAGCAGCCGCTCCAGGACCAGCGTACGCAGCAGCAGTTGCCTCCCGGTGAGCTTGGTGCCCAGGGAATCCACCAATTTCAACCGCCCGGCGCAGCGGCGGCACATGCGCAAGAAAGCCCGGGCCGGGATCAACTCTTCCCAGGGGATCAAGCGTCCGTTGAGGATCAGCCCTTGGTCGGTTCGCTGGTAGGAGGACATGGCGACAGGCTCGCAGTGGCAGGGATTTCAGGAACCGTCTAAACCCGATGCGGCCAGGAAGGCCTTCTCTCCGCCCCCGGCGTCTGTTTGGTGCGGATTATAACCAGCCGCTGGGGCTTGCGCCCCCAGGGGAAGCGGATTTTTTCCTCGCCGCCTGGGTGTTTTCGGGGGCTGGCCGGTTCCGGTGGCGGCTTGGAGCAGGGGCGCAGGCGTTGCCGCGGGGGGGCATGAGTCAGGAGGCAATTCAGTTGCAAGGGGAAGAGGCAGTTTTTAGAATGGGGAACAACTCCTCTGCCAGTGAGATATTCTCTGCCCGGGGAAAAGAAAGTTCCCGCGCGGGGAAAAGAACCTATCCAGTGATCCGTTGCTCGCAGTCGATCTGAATTGAGGAGAGGAGGGGTAAGCCCCCGATCGGGCAGAAAAGTGTCTCCAGGACCAAGGGGCTTTGGATTATGCCGATTCGCGTTACTTGCCGCCAGTGCAACAGTTCTTTTCACGTCAAGGATCACCTGGCAGGCCGGCGAGGCAAGTGCCCCCGATGCGGGGGGGTGGTGCAAGTGCCCCAAAAGAGCTCTCCCAAGGCTTCCTCGCCTTCGAAGCAGTCCGGATCGCAAAGCGCGTCGGCCTCGGCACTGTACAGTGCTCT
>JALSGI010000646.1 GCA_026982835.1 Planctomycetota bacterium
CCGCAGCACCTCCTGGTGGCCGGCGGTGCTCAGTGCCGCGGCGGTGGTGTTGCTGGTGGTGGGCGTTTGGCGTCCGGGGGCCGAGCCCCTTGGTCGGCAAACGAAGCCCCGGCCCTCGGCTGCTGCGGCCTCCACGGGCGAGGACGCGGCCCTGGCCCAAGCCTGGGTCCGCTTGCAGTTGGAGTCTCCGCTGGAAGAAGCCCCCCCGCTTGCAGGCGAAGAAGCCGAATCGGAACCCTTGTTCCTGGAGGCGGAAGAAGATGAACCGGGCGAGCTGCCCGGCCTGGCCGTACCGCAGTGGATGCTGGTGGCCTTGGATGCCCGAGGCGAACGCCCAGGCGAAGACATGATGACCCCTTGATATGCCCAAAATCCCTGCCCGCCCCGGGAAAACCGGCCTGCGGGCAAGCCCCTTTTTGGATTAAACTTGTCCATGCTTCGTCACTTCCGGTCAGGAACCCATCCTGGGAACTTCTCCACGCAACAGGAGAACCTCGGCGTGCACGCTCCCTGGCGGCAAGCGACCCCGTGGGTGGTGTTGCTGGGCCTGATGCTGGGCGCCCTGGCGGTGCTGCCCGGCCGGGAAAGTCCGGCTGAGGAAGAAGCGGGCAAAAAAAGCGGCACGATCCGCCCGGTCAAGCCGCAGGGCTCGTTGTCCCCCAAGAAGCCCCAAGGCCCCAAAGCCAACGAGGAGGAGCCGGCCCTGGCTTTCGTACAGCAACACCTGCCGGAGCTGGCCCGACTCCTTCGCCGCCTCAAGCAAATCGATCCCAAGCAGTACCGCCGTGCGCTGGTGGAGCTGAACCGCCAGCGCCGCCGTCTGGAAAACTGGCAGCGGCGCAACCCCAAACGCTATCGCCTGGAACTTTCCGCTTGGAAGGCCCAACAGCAAGCCCAACTGCTGGCTGCCCGACTGGCCATGGACCCGGGCAACGAGCAGCTTCAGCGCCAGTTGCGGGAAGCGATCCAGCAGCAGATTCGCTCCCGGCGGCAGTTGCTCCAGATGGAAAAGGCCCAAGTGGAAAAACGCTTGCAGCGGATCGAAAGGAGTCTCCGCTACTGGTCCGATCCCCAGCGAACCGACAAACTCTATCGCTCACTGCTTCACTCGGCCGGCAAGGCCAAGGGCTCCTCGGCTGGTGCCCGGCGGGCCAAAAAGCAGAAGCAACCGGCCACCAGGGACAAATAGCACTCGGCGAGCCGCTGACTTCAGTCGCCGGGGGGTAGAATCCCCTGGCTGCGCAAGTACCGGATCACCTGCTCGGCCAGCTCCTCGGGATTGTACTTCACCGAGTCGAGCACCAGTTCCGGGTTTTCCGGCGGCTCGTAGGGGTCGTCGATGCCGGTAAAGCCCTTGATCTCCCCGGCCCGGGCCTTCTTGTAAAGCCCCTTGGGATCGCGCTTTTCGCACACTTCCAGCGGGGCATCGACCAGCACTTCCACGAAGCGGCCCTGGGGCACGATGCGCCGCACCCGATCACGGTCCTTGCGATAAGGGCTGATGAAAGCGGTGATGGCCACCACGCCGGAAAGACAAAACAGCTTGGCCACCTCGCCGATGCGGCGGATGTTTTCCTCGCGGTCCTGGGCCGAAAAGCCCAAACCGAACCGCTGGGCGAACTCTTCACCGAACTCCTCCCGCAACATCCCCGGCCCGGCGTTGAGCCCGTGGCGAATGTTGTCCCCGTCCAGCACAAAGCTGTGCACGCCCAGTTGCATCAGCTTGTAGTCCAGTTCGTTGGCCACGGTGCTTTTGCCGCAACCGCTCAAGCCGGTGAACCACACCACGCAGCCGCGATGGCCGTGCAGGGCCTCGCGCTGCTCGGGGCTCACCTTGTGCTCGTGCCAGGTGACGTGGGTGTCGTGGGTCATGGCATGGGCTCCTGGAGGGCTTGCTTGCCGGCCGATAGCCTGCGAAAAAGCTGCTCTCCCGCAAGGGGCGAGCAGCCGGTAGGATAAGGATTGGAGGGCCGCAGCGTCAATTGGGCTTGCCTGCTGCGGCTTGCCCCAGCACGCGCAAACGCGATCCCGGACCCCAGGGCAACCGATGAGCAGCGTCGCTACCAGTGAAAGCGTCTTCCAGGTGCAGTTGCCCGAGTATGCCGGCCCGCTGGACCTGCTGCTGTACCTGGTGCGCAAGCACGAGCTGGACGTGACCCAGGTGCCGCTGGTGGCCATCGTGGAGCAGTTTCTCCGCTACTTGGAGGCAAGCCAGCGCCTGGACATCAACGCCGCCGGAGACGTGCTGGAGCTGGTGACGCTGCTGGCCGAGATCAAGGCCCAACGCATCCTCCCCCGGGAAGACGAACAAGAGGCCCTGCTGCCCGAGGAACCCCAAGAGCAGCTGGTCGAGCACCTGCTGCGATACAAGCAGTTTCGGGACCTGGCCGGCCTGCTGGAGGAGCGAGCCCAGGCGTGGCAACTACAAGTGCCCCGACAAGCCAGCGACTGGGACCAGGTGGAGCCGGACCCGACCCAACAGCCGATCCAGGAGCTGGAGATCTGGGACCTGGTCAGCGCCCTGGCCCGGCTGAGCAAAAACAACCAGCCGCCTCCCTCGACCAACATCGTGTACGACGAGACGCCCATCGAGGCGTACATGGAGCAGATCGTGGTGCGGGTGGAGAGCCAGGGCCGGTTGGCCTTTACGCAGCTTTTCCGGCCTGGGATGCACAAGTCGGCCCTGGTGGGCATGTTTCTGGCCATGATGGAGCTGCTGCGTCGCCGGGCCTTGCGGGTGGAGCAGGAGCACATTTTCGGAGAGATCTGGCTTCTGCCTGGGGAAGACCCCTGGGGCTGGCAAGCCACCATGCCGGTGGAATCGCCCCCGGGGGGGAACAACGATTCGGAGGGACCGGTTCAGGATTCTCCCTCGGGGTAGCCTGCGGCCGCCGGAACTGGGGCTTGCCGGGGCACCAGCCCCAGCAACCGCCGCAAGAACGCAGCCAACGGGCTGGCCTGGGGCTCTTCCAGCCGCCACAACCACCAGGCGGCCCCCAGCCGCAGTAGGAACCCCAACAGAAACAGCGCCCCGAATCCCTCCAGCCCCAACCGCACCAGCACCCAAGTGGCCTCCTGCCCCAAGGTGTCCAGCAGCACCCCGCCGAGCATGCTGGCTGCGGCAAAGACGATCCCCGAGACGGCCCAATAGGTGCCCAGGTACGTGGCCCGTTGTTCCTCCGGTGCCAGCTTGAGCATCAGGCTGGGCAGGCCGACGTTGATCCCCACGTAGAAAATCCATGCGGTCCACCCGCCCCAGAGCCACCACCAGTTGCCCCCCAGGGCCACGCAGTAAAAGAGCATGCTGGTAGCCACGAGCACCTGGCCGGCGAGCATCACGGGCCGGTTGCCCCAGCGGTCGCAAAGGGCTCCGGCCCAACGAGCCAACGCCCCTTGGCCCAGCTTCAGATAGGTGCGCATGGCCGAAAGCCACACCAGTTGCACGCCCAGCACGTAAGGGAGGCGGCCCTGGGCGGCCTGGGTGATGCCGTTGGCCAGCGAGAACCAGGCGGCAAACCACAGCAGGCGTCGGAAGCGGCGATCGCGCAGCGGCTCCAGCCAGCGGCGAGCCACCTGGGCCGGCTCCAGCGCTGCGGGAGCCCCGGGCACCCAAAGCCACAAGGGTACCAGCGAAACCAGAAACAACCCGGCCCCGGCCACCACGGCCGCCGAATAGCCCCAGCTCATGGGCCAGTGGGCCTGAGGGGCGGCGCTGCGCCACCAGTCAAGCGCCCAGGAAGTGCCTAGCCCCGCCGGCACGGCCACCAGCAACTGCACGCGGTGCCGCAGCCCGAAAAAACGCCCCCGCATGCGCCGCGGCACCACCTCGCCCAGCCAGCTCCAGTAGCCCACTCCGGCAATGTGCTCCACCACCTGGTGCACCGTGAGCAACGCCACGAACCAGACCAGCGGCCAGGGGGAATCAAAGTCCCACCACGGCAAGGCCAGTCCCGCCAGCGAAGCCAGCAGCCCATAGGCCAACAGGCTCGCTCCCAGGTAGAGCCTGCGGGCCGATCCGGCCAGGGCCACCAGGTAGCCGGTGGCCATACGCAGCACGCCCAGCACCGCGGGCAAGGCCATGATCCAGGCCAGCACGGTGCCGCGGGCGCCCAGGTCCTGAATCCAGTACCGGAGAATGAAGCTGGCCGAAACGGCCGACCCGGCCGCCCACAAGGCGCTGCTCCACAACACGGCCCGCAACGCCCGGCGGCGTTGGGCCTTCGGCCAGCGATTTGCCCGTTGACTCAATTTCCAGATGCCCCGTCGAGTTCCTGCGTCTCCCTCCCTCTGGTAATCTCTGCCCATAATGTACAATTCAAGGAACCTCGTACCAGAAAAATCTGCCAGACAGGTTGCAGAAGGAACCGGGCCGGTTTTCCATAGGGGGCAACCGGACTCCTGTTCAAACGAACCTAAGAACCAGCCAAGGAGCTCATCATGCGCACAGCTTTGGCAAAAGGTGTCGCCGTGGGGCTGTTGCTGGGGATGCTCGTTTCCCCCGGCCTCGGAGGCGAGCCGGCCAGATCGGCCGCCAAGCACAAGCTGCCCCCGCCGGCCGAGCCGGGCCAAGGGGCGTATCTGAAGGGGGAGTTTATCTTTCCGCTGCACGACCGCCCCACCCGGGAATGCCACGCCTCGACCATCGTGGATACCCCCGAGGGGCTGGTGGCCGCGTGGTTCGGCGGCAAGCGCGAGGGGGCCCAGGACGTAGTGATCTGGGTGGCCCGCTACCAAAACGGCCGCTGGAGCCGCCCGGTGCAGGCAGCCGATGGGGCCGAGTCGGGCCAGAAGTACCCCTGCTGGAACCCGGTGCTGTTCCGGCCCCAGGGAGGGCCGCTTTACCTGTTCTACAAAGTCGGCCCCAGCCCACGCTCCTGGTGGGGCATGGTGCTTACTTCCCACGACGAGGGGCGCAGCTGGAGCCGCCCGCGGAAACTGGGCCGGGACCCCAAGATCGGCCACCTGATCGGCCCAGTAAAGAACAAGCCCGTGCAGCTTTCCGACAAGGTACTGCTGCTGCCCTCCAGCAGCGAGCATAACCGCTGGCGGGTGCACTTCGAGTTGACCGACCCGAAGCTCCGCCGTTTCACGGTGGTGGGGCCTATCAACGACGGCAAAACCTACATGGCCATCCAGCCCACGGTGCTGGTCTATCCCGGGGGGAAGCTGCAGGCCCTGTGCCGCTCCCGGCAAGACGTGGTGGTGGAGAGCTGGTCCACCGACGGCGGGCGCAGTTGGTCGCCGCTTCGGCCCACCGAGCTACCCAACCCCAACTCCGGCATCGACGGGGTGACCTTGCGTGACGGGCGGCAGTTGCTGGTTTACAACCACAGCACCGATCCCGGGCTGGACCGCGGCATTCTTAACGTAGCCCTCAGTCGCGACGGGAAGCGGTGGCAGGTGGCCTTGACGCTGGAGCGTTCCCCCGGAGAGTTTTCTTATCCGGCGGTGATCCAGGCCCGCGACGGCCGAGTGCACATCACCTACACCTACCGCCGCCAGACGATCAAGCACGTGGTGTTGGACCCTGCCAGGTTGCCGAAGGTGCAATGACTCCAGCCAGCCAGTCGGCCCGTTCGTTTCTGGTCCGCCTGGGCGGGGAAGTGACGACCAAGAGCCGCCGGGTGCGACAGCGTTTCCAGCAAAAGCTGGTGCAAAACCTGCGCGACGCGCTGGCCGCCCACCAGGTCCCCTTTCGCCAGGTGGAAAACCAGTGGTCGCGGCTGCTGGTGCAAGGGGACGACTCGGCCACCGAGGTGCTGCGGCGCACCTTCGGTGTGCAGTCCTTCTCGCCCATCGAAGGGTTCGCCCCCTGCCAGCTGGAGCAGATCGTCCAGATCGGCAAACAGCTTTACCACCAGCGAGTGCAAGGGCGCACCTACGCCGTGCGGGCCCATCGCAGCGGCGGCTGCCGCCTTTCGGCCCAACGCGTGAACGAAACCCTGGGAGCAGCCCTCAACCCCGGGGCCACGGTAAACCTGGACCGGCCCGAGGTGACCGTCCACGTGCTCATGACCCCCCAGGGGGCCATGTTCTACCACCAGGTGATCCCCGGCCCGGGCGGCTTGCCCGTGGGCGTGCAAGGCAAGGCCGTGGCCCTGCTCTCCGGCGGGTTCGATTCGGCCGTGGCCGCCTGGCATGTGCTCCGCCGCGGGGTGGAACTGCATTACGTGTTCTTCAACCTGGCCGGGGCGGCCTACCAGCGGCTGGTAGTAAGCGTGGCCAAGGTGCTTGCCGACCTGTGGAGCTACGGCTACCGACCGCAGCTGCACGTGGTGGATTTCGAGCCGGTGGTGCGGGCGCTGCGCACGCAAGTGAATCCCAAGTACGTGCAGGTGGTGCTCAAGCGGCTGATGTATCGGGCCGGCTCGCAAGTGGCCCAGGAGATCGACGCCCAGGCCATCGTCACCGGTGAGGCGTTGGGCCAGGTTTCCAGTCAGACCCTGAAGAATCTGGCCGCCATCCAGCCGGCGGCCCAGGTGCTGGTGCTCCGCCCCCTGATCGGCCTGGACAAGGAAGACATCATCGCCCAGAGTCGCACTGTGGGCACCTACGCTCTGAGTTGCAAGGTGCAAGAATACTGCGCCTTGGTGCCCGAAAAGCCCGTCACGGCCGCACGCATCGAAGCGGTCGATAACGAGGAAGGGAAGCTCTCCCCGGAATTGCTGCCCCCGCTGGTCCAACAGCGCCGGGTGCTGGACCTGCGACGGCTTGAAGTCGAGGAATTGGTGGTCGAGTCGATTTACATCGACCACGTGCCCCAAGGGGCTCAAGTGATCGACTGTCGCCCCGACTACCAGTACGACGCCTGGCACTATCCCGGGGCGATAAACCTGCCGCTGGAGGAGCTGATCGACAACTTCAAGCACCTGCAGCGGCGGCGCTGCTACGTGCTGTATTGCCCCTTCGGATTGCAAAGCGCGGCGGTGGCCGAGAAGATGCAGCAAGCCGGATTCGAGGCGTACAGCTTCCGCGGCGGAACGGCGGCGCTGCGGCGCTGGATGCAGGCCCAAGGCATCACAGAAGACGACCCGCTGGTGCCCGACCCGCGCGATTGAGGCCCGGCAAGAGGCAAACCCACCGGTACGGGGCTGCGTTGCGCTTCTGCACCAGCGAGCCGGGAGCTTCAGCTCGGAAAGGGCGTGGAGGTGTGGAGGCTTGGGGGCGTGGGGGCTTGGAGGCGTGAGAGCCATGAGCCCCGCACGTGAGTGCGGGGAGGGACGGAGTCGGCTTGCGGCTTGCGTCTTGCACCGGTGCTTCCGCACCGATGCAAGAAAAAACGTTTCTTCTTGCAACCGGCGAGCCGCCGGCGTCAGCCGGCGGTTGGCCAGCGTCGCATCGGCCACAAACGGTAGCAACCGCGTGCTGATGCACGCGGCTCGCCGGAGAAGCATCGACTCGTTTTTGCTCTGGAAACACTCCGTCTTATGCTGGCACGCGAAACACGTACCTTCATCCGGCCACCCGCCAGCGGACGGCAAACAGTCGTCCCAATCCCAGCAGCAGCAGGCAGCTCAGGCTCAGCGAAAACAGGACGTTCCACAGCAGCGGCCACCAGGAACGCAACTCCCCGGACCGGATCGAAACCATATCCAGCGGCAACTGCAGTGCGGTGCCGATCGGGCTGATAAACAGCCCGTGCTGCACCGCCTCGGCCCACTGGGGGTGAAACACCTGCACGAAGGCCAGTGCGGCCAGGGGCCCGAAAAAGACCAGCGCCAGCACCAGGTAGGAGGCGACCAGGCTGACGCTTGTTCGCGGGCTCAACACCGAAGCGACCAGCCCCACCACCGAAGTCAGCACCGAAGTGGCCAGCATCAGCCCCACGAAGCTCAGCATGACCAGCAAGTTTTGCCGGTCGTGGTACGCCGGCACCATCAGCACGGCCAGGAGCATGGGCCACAGCAGGAACAAGGTCAGCACGGTGGAGACCCGCCAGGCGGCCAGCAGCTTGCCGGAAAGGATCTGCCAGGGAGTGAGCAGCGTGGTGAGCAGCAGATCCAGGGTTTGGCGTTCCCGTTCGTTGGTCACCGCCGGGGCGGAAAAGACCGGCCCGGCCAGCAGGTTGAACACCAGCACGTAGCTCATGTACCAGGTGGCCTTGTCCGGAAAGACGAACAGCCAGAAAGCCATCAGCGGGATGGCCAGGAACATGCTGGCCTGGATGACCACCCGCATCATCAGCGTCCCCTGGCTGAACAGCTCGGAGCGCATTTCCTTGTCATAGACGGGATTGGCCCCATCGGGCATCAGGTCGCTTCGCTTCGGGGGGGCGAAGAGGCGGTCCGGGAACTTGTCGCGGCGGATGATCAAGCCCACGGCGTTTTCCATTTCCTGTTCTTCGTCCACCACGTCCTGGCCCTCGCTGCCCACGTCCGGCGGATAGAGCAGCCGCATGGCGACGATCTTGCCCAAGGCCACCCACACGGCCAGGGCCACCGCCGGGATCAGCGTGAAGGAGAGCAACAGCCGCACCGGTCCCAGCTTGGCGAACAGGTACCAGAACCCCCCTCCGGCCAGGGCCAGCGGCAGGATCACCAGATAGGAGACCACCAGCGAGGCGGCCGTGCGGCGGAAGAAGCTGCTGCAGGTCAGCGAGATCATGCCGAAGGTGGCCACGGCCAGCAAGATGGCCAGATAGACAGCCAGCACCTCGTAAACCGATGTTCCACCCAGCGGCAGGCAGAGCATGACAATCGGCAGCGAGCAGAAGATCACCAGCCCCAGGTGGGCCAGCGAAGCCAGCAGCTTGCCCAGCACGATGGCCCACGGCCGCAGCGGCGCCGCCAGCAGCATCTCGTAGGTGCGGCGTTCTTTCTCGCCGGTAATGGCCCCGGCGGCAAACGTGGGAGCCATCAGTGCCGCCAGCAGGTACTGGCCCAGAAAAAACATGTTCACCAGCCGGATGGCCGCCTGGGGGTTGGTGATGTCCAGCCGGGTCTGCTGCGGCCAGGCGGCATAGACCACCAGCCCCAGCAGGCCCACGTAGGCCGCCAGCGTGAGAAACGCCCGCGGCATCCGCAGGTTCACCAGCAGCTCGCGTTGCAGGACCGGGTTTTCGGCAAAGAACATGGGAAGGGCTGTACTGCTTGAACCATCGGGAAATCGCACCCGTTTCAGCTGACCAGTCCTCGGGTGACCAGCATGAACACGTCCTCCAGGGTGGGCTCTTTGTCGTGGAAGGAGTGCACCGGCACCTCGGCCCGCACCAGCTCTTGCAGCAGGCACTTGACGTCCTCGGCGTTGCCTTCCAGTTCCACCTGCACGCTGTGGTCCTCCACTTCGACGCTGCGGGTGGCTTGGAAACTGCGAATGACCGACAGCCCGCGCTCCACCTGGTCCAGAAAGCGAATCTCGATCACATGATTGCGACGGATGCGGCGATACACCTCCTGGATCGGCCCGTGAATGACCAGCTTCCCCTTCTCGATGATGCCGATGGAGGTGCAGCAGTCGGCCAGCTCCGACAGGATGTGGCTGGAGATGAGGATCGTCTTGCCCATGCGACGCAGTTCCTTGAGCAGGGCCTTGATCTCCAGCCGTGCCCGGGGGTCCAGCCCGCTGGCCGGCTCGTCCAGGATGAGCACCGGGGGATCGTGCACCAGGGTTTTGGCCAGGCAGAGCCGCTGCTTCATGCCGCGGGAGAGGCTGTTGACGTAATCGTTGACCTTGCCGGTCAGGTCGAGCAGTTCCAGCACGTCGGCGATGACCCGCTTGCGCCGCGAGCGGGGGATCTGGTAGGCCAGGGCGAAGAAGTCCAAAAACTCCCACACCTTCATCCCGTCATAGACGCCGAAGCTGTCGGGCATGTAGCCCACGCTGCGGCGCACGTTCAAAGGATCCCTGATCACGCTGTAGCCGTTGACAAAGCCTTGGCCGCTGGTGGCCCGAACCAGCGTGGCCAGAAAACGCATGGTGGTGCTCTTGCCGGCGCCGTTGGGCCCGATGAAGCCGAAGATCTCGTTGGCTTCGATCTTCAGGTTCAGGTGGTCCACGGCCACCAACTCGCCGTACACCTTGGTAAAGTCCACAAGCTCGATCATGGCAAATGGGCCAAATAAGGCAGAAGAACCCTGATGGCAGACTAGGGTGGTGCTGCGTTGACTTGCTCCGGGTCGTCAACAGCTTGTTCCGGGGAGAATCGCAATTGCGGCACGGGATTGCGATCCAACTGCACGGGGGGCAGCGGGCCGTACTCCAGGTGAAACAGGTAAAGCACCGCCTGCCGGGTTTGCGAGACCGCCGGCGTAACGCTCATCCCGCCCGGAGCCTCCCGGCCCCAAAGCACCAGCCGCACCGCGTCCGGCTCCCGGTGGTGCCACTGGCAGGCCAGGCGGACCAGGGGAGCCAGATCGATCTGCTGCACGGGGAGCGAGCGGGACAGTTGTCGTTGCAGCTCCTTCCAGCCGATCAACCCCTCCAGCGGCAGCCGAAGCGTTTGGCCCGCAGCAAGCGGCCCCGGCAAGATCATGCCTCCTTCCGGCGTCAGCAACACCCCTCCCTGGAAGGACCAAGGGGTTTGATTGCGGAGGATCCGCTGGTTCCCTTGCAGGCTGTACCCGATGTGTCCCGGGCAAGGGCGCACCTGCTCGCAGCGGAGCATCCCCAGCGAGTTGGAGGGAACGAAAAAATCCTCCAGGCGGCAGGTGCTTCCGTCCCAGTAAAAGTGAACCGGATGGGTGCTGGCCAGGCCGAAACGGCCGGTCAGCCGCGAGACTTCGCCGGCTTGCGGGTCCGGCAGCGGCAAGGCCAGGGCATTGGCATCGTCGAAGGCCACCTGGAAGGAGGTACCCAGCGAGGCATAGAGGGCCATGAAGCGGGTCACGTGCATGCGTGGGGCCTTGGGCTGGACTTCCACCACCACCACCTCGGAGCGGCTGCGGGCAAAGCCGATGTTGAGCTGAGCCATGCGGATCACGCTGGCAGCGGCAACCAGCGTGATGGGCACGGCCGCCCACCAGGCCCACTCCACGCGACCCAACAGCCGAAACACACCCCAGTTCAGCGGCACCAGCACCACCAGGTACACCAGCAGAAACCCGAGCACGAAACTGCGGCGGGGAACCACGATCCCCGAACCGTGCCGCAGGGCTTCCCGGGCCTGGTAAGCGGCGGTGGACTTGGGAAGGTCTTGCAACTGGGAGCCGAGCACTTCGCCGGCTCGGCTTCCCCAACGCACGGCCAGGAGAGTGGAGAAGTCGGGGCAGGCCAGCGGATCGGCCCCTACGCCGGCTTCGATCCCCTCGGCGCTTCGGTTCCAGACTTTGTCGTCCAGCGAATCGCGGGCGAAGAGTCGCAAGCGGGTGAACCGCCTGGCCCAGTACAGCGGCAGTTCGTCCCTCCAGCGTTGTAGCAGCTCCTGTTGTCCTTCATCCAGATTTGGCGCCACAGAGGGGAAAGCTTGCTGGAACGGTCGCCATAGTTCCTGAGGGACTGGGGCCGGACCTTCCAGCCGCAAAAACTCCCGCCCCGGCAAGCGCAACAAGCAGGAGTTGTAGAAGTGGTCCACCTGCGGCCATTGCTTGGGCTGAAGCTCCGGCTGGGTGAGCGAGAAAGCCACCACGCACACGCGCCCCCGGCCCACCCGACGCTCCACCACCAGCGGGAGCTTTTGCTGGACCGAGACAAGCACCACTTCCCCCTCCGGCCGAGGGCGCAATCGGACCAGCGTCCAGGGCTGGTCCAGCGGCAACGGCTTGCCTTGTTGCTCCAGCAGGCTCCAGCGGTTCAGCACGTGCAGTTCCCGGGCCGGCACGTTTACCAGGCGATCGCTCTCGGCTGGCAAGTAGGGGGCCAGAAAACTGTTCTGGAGCCGGATCATGGAACCGGGGCCGGAAACGATCAGCTGTCCTCCCCAGTGAAGCCAATCCACCAGGGCCTCCTGCTGGGCGGGGGTGAAGTTGTCCGGGTCGATCCCGTCCCAGAACAGGTAAGCAATGCCGGTCCAGGCCAGGGGATGGGAAGGCAGCGGCACGTACCGCCCGGCCGGGGGAAGCACTAGCCGATAGACCAGCGTGCCCACGTCTCCGGCCACGAAGGAAGGCGGAAGCGGCTCCAACCAGCGCATGCCTTGCAGAAAGCTGTATCCGGCCGGGTCGCTGGCCAGCACCACCACCTGGTACTGGTGCCGCCGTTGCCGGTTTACACCGCTGACCAGGCTCACCAGCGTGGCCCCCGTTCGGCGATCTTGCAAACGCCACCGCACCGAAATGGTTTGCTGGAACGCCTGCTGCTGGCCCAGAGCCCCTCCCATCTGGGGAGCGGGCAGCTTGGTCAGAAACAACGGGATTTCCAGCCGTTTCGGGTTTCCCTTGGCCAGCGCCACCGGGCGAGAAAGCGCCAGCTGGTAGGGACTGCCAAACAGGGGGATCGGCTCGGAGATCAGTCGCCCCTGGGGGACGTCTTTTTTGCGGGAGACGGCTTCCAAGATAGCCGCTCCCCAGTGTCCCTCCTTGTAGGAGCTGCCCAGGCGAGTCAGCTCCGCCGGCAGGGTGGACCACCGCTGGAGC
This sequence comes from Planctomycetota bacterium, assembly GCA_026982835.1. Classification (GTDB taxonomy): domain Bacteria; phylum Planctomycetota; class Planctomycetia; order Pirellulales; family S012-138; genus S012-138. The sequence goes on from JALSGI010000646.1 coordinate 12,510, forward strand.
TGGATGGGAGGTTTCCCTTTATCCTTATCCTCTTCCTGGGCGGCTTGGGATTCGTTCTGCTGTGCGTCGCTCCTTTCCCCTCCCGACCAGCACCCTCCCAGCAGCACCAGCAAGCCCGCCACAAGCAGCAAACCTCCGCCTCCGTCCCGGGAAGACCCTCGC
>JALSGI010000647.1 GCA_026982835.1 Planctomycetota bacterium
TCAGCCGCCCGGAGAGCTAAGAAAAAACGCATGTCGATCTTCTCCGCCAGCTGAAGCTGGCGGCTCGCCGTCCAACCGCCGGCTCACGCCGGCGGCTCGCCGTTTGCAAGAGTAAACGTTTGTTCTCGCCCGGTGCGGAAGCACCTTGCGCAGGCCGCAAGCCGAATAACCGTGACTCTCCCCGCACTGACGTGCGGGGCTCATGGCCTCCAAGCCCCCAAGCCTCCACGCCTCCACGCCTCCACGCCTCCGCCGACTGAAGTCGGCGGCTCGCCGTTTGCAAGAGTAAACGTTTGTTCTCGCCTCGGTGCGGAAGCACCCGCCCAAGACCCACGACCCAAGACCCACGACTCTCCCCGCACTGACGTGCGGGGCTCATGGCCTCCAAGCCCCCAAGCCTCCACGCCTCCGGAGCGGAAGCTCCGGCGCAAGCCGCAAGCCGCATGGCGCAAGCCGAACCCCACTCCGGGGACGGCCTTCCCTTTTTTCGATCTTGCACTAGAATCGAAAAGCAGCCGGGGGTGGTCCCGGTTTCGCAAGCCGCAGGCTGGAATTCCCGTGGCGTCAACCGGTTCCAGCGGCTGGACAGGTAGCTCAGTTGGTAGAGCACTGGACTGAAAATCCAGGTGTCGGCGGTTCGATTCCGCCCCTGTCCATTCATCTTGTTGTGTGCCAAGCCGTTACGGCCGACTGCCCCTCCCGCCAACCTGGCAGAACCGGCAGCCGAAGCGGTTCGGCAAAACCGGGGGACCGGCAAGGGGGAGATTCTGCTTGTGGCCGGTGGCTTTGGTCCAGCCGGGGCTTTGTCTCAGGCCAGTAACAGCGCCTGGGCAATGGAAAAGTAGATGATGATCCCCGTCACGTCCACGAACGTGGCCACAAACGGCGTGGAGGCGTAGCCTGGGTCCATGCCAAACCGCTGGAACAAAAGCGGCAGCATCGATCCCACCAGCGTCCCCCAAAGGCAAATCCCGGCCACCGACAGGGCCACCACCTGGGCCAGCAGCCAGGCGTCCACGCCGTCGAGGATCGACTCGGGGGTAAACATAGCTCGCACAAAGGCAATCGCCCCCAGGGTGACCCCCAGCGCCAGGCCCATCAGCAGCTCGTGCCGCAGCACTTTCCACCACTGGTCCAGCCGCACCTGGCCCACGGCCAGCGCCCGGGTCACCAGCGTGGCGGCTTGCGAGCCGGAATTGCCTCCGGTGGAGATGCACAGGGGGACGAACAAGGCCAGGGCCGTGACGGCCTGGATGGCGTGCTCGAAGTGGGCCAGGGCGGTGAAGGTGAACAGCTCGGCGATGAACAGGCAGGAGAGCCAGATGGCCCGACGCTCCCACACCCGGGCAAAGGGGGCCTCCAGGTAGTTTTCCTCCAGCGGGGCCACGGCGGCCATGTGCAGGGCGTCTTCGGTCGCCTCCTGCTGCATCACGTCGATCACGTCGTCGTGGGTGATGATGCCCACCAGACGGTTTTGCGGGTCCACCACGGGCAGGGCCAGCAGGTCGAACTTGGCCAGCACCCGCGCCGCTTCCTCCTGGTCCTGGTCCACGCGGACCGAGATCACCTCGCTTTGCATGATCTCTTCGACGCACTGCTGGGGCTGGGCCAGCAGCAGCTCGCGCAGTGACACCAGCCCCACCAGGTGCTGGTAGCGGTCCAGCACATAGACGTAGTAGATGGTTTCGCACTCGGCGGCTTGCTGCCGCAGGCGCTGCAGGGCCTCCTCCACGGTCACGTGGGCGGGGATCCAGGCAAAGTCGGTGGTCATCACCGCCCCGGCGCTGTGCTCCGGGTAGGAGAGCAGGTGGCGGATGTCCCGCCGGTCCGAGGGTCGCACCAGCGGCAGCAGTTGCTCCACCAGCTTTTCGTCCAGTTGTTTGAGCAGGTCCACGCGGGCGTCGTGCGGCATGGCCTCCAGGGTTTTGGCCACCCGTTCCGGATCGCCCTCCTGCACCAGCTCCACCTGCTTGGAGAGCGGGAAGTAGCTGAACACTTCCGCCTGCCGCTCCACCGGGGCGTAGGAGAGCAGCTCCCAGATCTCCTGGCTGGACAACCCGGCCGAAAACTCCGCCAGCGTGGCCGCGTGCAGCTCGTCCAGCAGCTCCTCCAGCCCCGGACGGTCCTGCGTGCGGAGCATTTCTTTCAGCTCGGGCAGAAGCAGCGGGTTGTACATCATCGCCGCCGGTCCTCCTGGGAGGGTGGGAAGCCGTGGGGGCCCCGGGGGCACGCCGCGGAACCTGTCCGGGCGGCGGGGGGCCGGGTTCCCTCAAATATGGCTTTCCCCGGGAACCTTGGCGAGATGCAAAGCGGCCGCGGAGAAAAACCGCCCCGGCGGATGGCCGGGATAAGCAAACGATTGGTGTTGCCTCTTGTGTGGAAATCTCCTCCCGCGAACGCGGGGGGCTCCTCCGCCGACTCAAGCCGGCGGAGAAGATCGCCATGCGTTTTTTCTTGGCTCTCCCCCGGCTAAAACAAGCCGGGGGAGAGCCAAACACGTTATCTCACACCGGACACCGAGCCGCCCGCGTAAGCCGGCGGTTGAACAGCGAGCCGGGAGCGTTAGCTCCCGGAGAAGAACAGCAAATGCGTTTCTTCGGCTCTCCCCGGACTGAAGTCCGGGGCTCGCCGGACAAAAAACGATTCGCTTTTGCTTGGAAATGCTCTGTGTTGTACTGGCACGCTAAACACGTACGCCGGAGTTTGATTACACCTCCGCCGGGGGCTCTTCCGGGGCCGGCAACAGCAGCGGGGGCCACGGCGGACCCGGAGGAGGCAGGGCGGGCGCTTCCCCTGCGGCCAGAAGCGCCAGCTGTTGCAACAGCAGCTCGAATTGGGCAGGCCCTTTTTCCCAGGTCCACCGGGCCCCCTGTTCCAGCGCCTGACGGCGGTGCCGAGGATGCCAGCTGGCGCTCATCATCACCACGGGCAGTCGGGGGCTTTGGTCCCGGAGTCGGGCCAGCAGTTCCAGGCCGTCCTGCCCGGCCAGGTTCACGTCCAACAGCGCGGCGGCCAGGGGCACACAGGCGGCCAGCTCCAGCAAAGCCTCGGCGCTGGGGGCGCAATAGGCCCGCCACCCCCGGCTCTGCAAGGCGTCGGCCAGGGTCTCGGCCCACAACGGATCGTCATCGACGATGGCCACCGCGCGAGGAACCATCGTACTGCTCCGAAAGGCAAAAAACAGGCGTCGCCTCCCACCCGGGGAGAGAAGCAAGCGACGCCGGGGAAGGGATGCTTCTTGGAACGGGGACACGACTCGGGGAGCTTATGCTCCGGGGCTTGCGGGGACTCTCTCCCCTAGCCTTTGACCGGGATGCGTTTGGGCCGGGCCTCTTCGCACTTGGGCACCCGCACCTCCAGCACCCCGTTGTGGTACCGGGCCTCGATCCGCTCCGCATCGGTTCCTTCCGGCAAGGTGATCACCTGGTGGAGGGAGCCGTAGCGGAAGCCGCCATTGCCCTCCTTCTGCTCTTCCTTGTGCTCGGCCCGGATCACCAGGCGATTGCCGGAGAGGGACACTTCCAGCTCTTCGGGCTCAAAGCCCGGGGCCGGCAGCCGCACCAGGTAGTGCTCGCCCTGGTCTTGCAGTCCCTCGAACCAGCTTTCCCAGGGGAACAGCCCAAGCGGCTTTTCGCTCCCTTGCGGCTCGGGGCTCAGAAAACGCTCGAACAGCCGGTCCATTTCCTCCCGCAGCCGCCGGAAAGAGCTTTCCCACGGATCGCTCCAGCTCTCCGGGCGGCTCAGTTCCGCTTGTCGTGTCCGCTTCCAGGGAATCAGTCCGAACATGGCTACCTCCTCCTTCCACTGGCGTGCCAATCCGTCAGGGGATCCAAGCCCCGTGACCTTCCCGATGAGCCATCTCAGGGGGGTGTGGAGCCAGTGGGCTGGGACGGCGGCAAGAGGACCCACCGGCCCCCACCCGCTCCTGAACGGTTCCGCGTTTCGCCGTTGGGGCCTCTGCGGCGTTACTCGGCTTTGACCTGGATGCGCTTGGGCTTGACCTGTTCGCTCTTGGGCAAGGTGATCACCAGCACGCCGTTGCGGTACTGGGCCGAGATGCGGCCGGCGTCGATATCCTCGTGGATGGCGAACTCGCGGTGGTAGTCGCCGATGCCGTACTCGGCGTACAGGTACTGCACGTCCTTGTGGCGGGGCCGCACCTTGCCGTGCAGGGTCAGCAGCCCGTTCTCAAAGCGCACGTCCAGGTCTTCCGGCTGCACGCCGGGCATGTCGGCATACAGCCGCAGCTCGTTGTCGGTTTCCACGATGTCCACCCGTGGCACGTAGGTGCGTTGGGCCTGGTGGGTGGGCTCGTGCACCAGGGCCGTTTCGGCTCCTTCGCGCTTGACCAACTCGGTCATGGTTCCTGCCTCCTTTGGGTTGGTGTTCGGGGGAGGAAAAGCATTCTCGGCACCGTTGGCGGGATTAGTCGGCTTTGACCGGGATTTTGCGCACCCGGGCCTCGGCCACCTTGGGCAGCCGCACCGTCAGCACGCCGTGCTTGAGCGTGGCTTCCACCTTGTCGGCGTCCACGTCCACCGGCAGGGAGATCACGCGGGTGAACTCCCCGAAGCCCCGCTCCCGGCGATGCCAGGTGCCTTCCACCTCCGGCGGCGTGCGCTTGCCCTTGAGGGTGAGCTGGTTGCCCTGGGTGACGTAAATCTCCAGGTCGTTCAGCTCCATGCCGGGCAGCTCGGCCTCCAGGAACAGGTCGTTCTCATCCTCCCAGATGTCCACGGCCGGGAACTCCACTGCCCGACGCCACAAGTTGCCGTTGCCGCCAAAGCGCCGGAACAGCCGATCCATCTCATCCCGCAGCCGGTTGAACTCGGCTTCCATCTGCGTGAACGGTTCCCAACGACCCAACATGGCGCACCACCTCCTTTGCTACGAGGGACGTGAAGGGACTCTGCGCACCCCAGCAGGGGGCGATCCGTTTTCCCAAGGGAAGTGACAGTCGTTCCAGGTAGGCATCGGAGAGTAGGAGCAAACCTCGTGCCAAATCTCGTCTCTGGGTCCCCTCGCTTCGGCCGTTTTCCGGACGCTCCTATCCCTTAAAAAATCGAGCAGTTTGAACCACCACCTAGGAAAGCCCGCCGGGAGCGGAAAGAAGCGGGCCGGCAGAAGCGCGTCATCTTGGCACCGTGGCTGTCAATTCGGCAGCACGGCCGGGGCGATCCGGCGAACCGAACGCCGCAAGGCGATCACGCTTGCCAGGGCCTGAGCCAAACCGCCCCCAAAAACAATTGCCGTTTCGACCCCTGGGGGCAAAAGCTACACTTCAGCGGCTGCCGCTCCCGCGGCGGCAGGAGTCGAACCGCCCCTTCAGGAACTCCGGACCATGAGCTGGTGGCACGTGCTATTGCTGGCGGTGGTGCAGGGGGTGACGGAGTTCCTGCCCATCAGCTCCTCCGGCCACCTGGTGGTGCTGGAACACGTGCTTCCCGGGGGCAAGGAGCTACGCAGTCCCACGCTGAACGTGTTTCTGCACCTGGGCACGCTGCTGGCCATCCTCTGGGCGTATCGGCGCGAAGTGGCGGCCTTGCTGGTGCGCAACAGGCGGCTGGGGGGGCTGATCCTGCTGGGCACGCTGCCGGGGGTGGTCCTGGGGGCGGGGCTCCGCCTGGCCGTCCCGGAGCTGCTTACCTGCCCGGGGATCACCGGCGGGATGCTGCTTGTGAGCGGGGCCTTGTTGTGGTGGATGCCGCGGGCCGCCCCGGGCCAGAGGGACCTGGAGGGGCTCGGCCCCGCCGGGGCCTGCTGGATCGGCTGTGCCCAGGCCGCGGCGCTTTTGCCCGGGCTTTCCCGAAGCGGCACTACCATCGCCGCCGCCCTGGCCCTGGGCCTGAAACGGCCTCAGGCGGCCACGTTCAGCTTCCTGCTGGCTTTGCCCATCACCCTGGGAGCCGTGGTGCTGGAGCTGATTGAAATCTCCCGCCTCTCCTCGCCCGGCCTCTCCTGGTGGCATTTGGCTTTGGGGGTGGTGGTGTCGTTTTTCGCCGGTTTGCTGGCCCTGGGCTGGCTGTTGCGGTTGCTGGCCAGTGGGCGGATCGGGCTTTTGGCCTGGTGGTGTTTTCTGCTGGGCGGAGGCGTTCTGGTCGGTTGGGGGACTTCCTGCTGGAAGTGACGATCCGGGCAGTTGCCAGGGTTGTTCCGCCCTGGCCCGTTGAAACCGCCCGCAAAGCGCCAAAGTGTCCGCAGAACTCCCGCAAGGCAAGTTGTCCTTACCGCGGGGCCGGGCTACGTTTTGGCAGGGACGGTTGCAAATACCCTGCCCGTGCCCCTGGGAATGCTGATCCGTCTTGTTGACACCCGCAAGGTGCTCGTTTGCCATGAATGTCGAATACATCAATCCTTTTTTGCGGGCGGCCCATCGCGCGTTCGAGACAATGCTGGGATGTGAGCTGGAGAAAAAGGACCTGACGCTCAAGTCGGGCCACCATCCCACCTACGAGTTCAGCGGCATCATCGGGCTGACCGGCAAGGCCATCGGCACCTGTGTGCTGAGCCTTTCCCGCAGCGTGGCCTACAAGGCCACCAGCACCCTGTTGATGATGCCCGAGGAAGAACTGACCAAGGACGACGTGGTGGACGCCGTGGGGGAGTTGGCCAACATGGTGGCCGGGGCGGCCAAGGCCGAGCTGGAAGAGTTTCAAATGAGCGTCAGCTTGCCCAACGTGGTGCTGGGCACCGACTTTGAAGTGGCCTATCCCTCCAACGTCACGCCCATCTGCGTGCACTTCGAGTGCCCTTGGGGGCCGCTGTGCGTGGAGGTGGGGTTTGCTCCCGTGGCGGCGGAAGTGAGCTGATCGGATTCTTGGAGTGTGCCGGTCGTAGGGGTCAAGCGGGTTTGATTGCAGGCGGCTTGCCGGGGGCGCCGAAGAGGAGACACGAAACCCCCGGGCCGCAAAGTGCGATCCCGGTTCCCCTGCTCCGGCTGCGTTTCAGACTATGTCCGCCTCCGACCTGCGCAAAGCCGCCGTGGTGCTGATGAGCCTGCCTCAGGACGAGGCAGCGCTTTTGCTTTCGAAAATGGACCCCAAGATGGTCGAGGCGGTCACCGTGGAGATCGCCCGGCTGGGACCCGTGGCCGCCGAGGAACAGGAGACCATCATCCGCGAGTTTGCCACGGCCCGGCCCGGGGCGTTCGCCGATGCGGGGGGATTGGAGCGGGCCAAGGAACTGGTCGAGAAAGCCTTGGGCAAAAGCGCCTCGGCCACCCTGGAGAGCATCCGCCAGCAGATCGAGGCCCTCCCTTTTGGCTTCCTCCAGCGGGTCGATAGCCAGAACCTGCTCACCTTCCTCATGGACGAGCACCCGCAGACGATCGCCTTGATCCTCTGCCACCTGCCGCCGGCCCGGGCGGCCGAAATCTTGAGCGGCCTGCCCACCGAACGCCAGCTTTCGGTCATTCGCCGCATCGCACACATGGGCCAGACCAGCCCGGAGATCATCCACGAAGTGGAAAAAGGGCTGGAGTCCCGCATGGCCAACGTGATGAGCCAGCAGTTTGAAAAAGCCGGCGGCGTGGACGCCGTGGCCGAAATCCTCAACGTTACCGATCGCACCACCGAACGCAACCTGTTGGAAAACCTGGCCCAGGAAGACCCCGACCTGGTCGAGGAAATCCGCCGCCGCATGTTCGTCTTCGAGGACCTGGTCAAGCTCTCCGACAAGGACATCCAGACCATTCTCAAGAACGTGGAGACTTCGCAATGGGCCTTGGCCCTCAAGGGGGCCAGCGAGGAGCTCAAAGCCAAAATCTTCGGCAACCTCTCCAGTCGCGCGGCCGACATGCTCAAGGAGGAGATGGAGTACCTGGGCCCGGTGCGGCTCTCCGACGTGGAGCAGGTGCAGCAGCAGATCGTGGATATCGCCCGGCGGCTGGAAGATGCCGGCCAGGTGAACCTGCACGCCGACGACGAAGACGAGCAATATATCCAGTAACCGCGGCGCAACAGGGCCGTGTTTGCCAGACAACTCTGGACTCTCTACGGCGAGCCGCCGGCTTGGTACGTGTTTAGCGTGCTATCAAGGCGAGCCCCGGGCTTCAGCCCGGGGAGAGCCGAACAAACACATGTTTGTTGATCTTCTCCGCCAGCTGAAGCTGGCGGCTCGCCAACCGCCGGCTCACGCCGGCGGCTCGCCGATTGCAAAAACCGGCGCTTGTTCCGGCTTCGGTGCGGAAGCACCACATCAAGACCCAAGACCCAGGACCCAAGACCTCCGGAGCGGAAGCTCCGGCGCAAGCCGCATGGTGCAAGCCCGTTTCTTGCCGCGGTGCGGAAGCTCCAGTGCATGCCGCCAGCCGCACGTCGCAAGCCCCCCCTCTTCGGCGGTGCACTCTACGCACAACCGGGCGGTTCGACTACGATGGGGGGGAAACAAGGATAAAAGTTGCTTGCCGGGCACTTGCGGCCCGCAATGGTCTTCCGCTCCCCCGTTGCCTCCCTGCCCCACTCGATGTCCCCAGCCGCCACATTGCGAGCCGAAGTGCTGCAAGCCCGCCAGCGCCTGGAAGAGGGTCGCCAGGGGTTGCGGCGGCGTCATCTGGCGGGGGCCTCGGGCACGCAGATCTGCTACGCCTGGGCCGAGCTGATCGACCAGGTGGTGCTGGAGCTGTTCGAGCACTTGGCCCGGGAAATGGTCCCCCCGCAGGTGGCCGCCACGGTGACACTGGTGCCGCACGGGGGCTATGGTCGCCGGGACATGGCCCCCTTTTCCGACGTGGACCTGATGATCCTGCTGCCCGGCCGCACCGGCCCGGAGCTGGAAACACTGCTGAAGCGGTTCATCAGCTCGCTGTTCGACCTGGGGTTGCAGGTGGGGCAGTCGGTTCGCACCGTGGCCCAGGCCTGCCAACTGGCCGCCCGCGACGCCCAAATCTACACCTCGCTGGCCGAGTCGCGTTTCCTGGCCGGCGATGCGGCGTTGTTCCATCGCTTCCTGCGCCGCTTCCAGCAGATGACCCGACGCCGGCGCCGCTGGTTGCTGGGGGAGGTGGAACAGGCCCGACGGCAGGAACAGGCCCAGTACGGCGAGACGATCTACCTGCTGGAGCCGAACGTGAAGCGTTCCCGGGGTGGCTTGCGGGACGTGCAGCTTTTGCGTTGGCTGGGCTTTGCCTACTACGGCGTGGCCGACCCGGAAAGCCTGTTCCTGCGAGGCGTGCTTTCGCGGGAGGATTTCTACACGCTTCGGGACGCCTGGGAGTACTTGCTCCGCCTGCGCAACGATCTGCATTTCCACGCCGGGCGGGCTCACGACGTGCTGGACCGCGGCGAGCAGGTGCGGTTGGCTTCCCAGAGCCGTTACCTGGGCACCGGGGGGCTGCTGCCGGTGGAGCAGTTCATGCGGGAGTACTTCCGCCGCACCTACGCCGTGAGCCGCATTGTGCGGCAGTTCGTGCAGCGGGTGCAGCGGCGGCACGTGGTGTTTCGGGCGTTGCAGCGGGTGGTATCGCGGCGGGTGGGGCACCGCCTGCGGGTCGGCACGGCCGAGCTGTTTGTGCCCCGGCGGGAGCTGCCCCTTTTCCCCGATTCGCTGGAAGCGGTGCTGCATCTGGCCCGGTTGCAAGCCCATAGCGGCAAGCCTGTGGAAGCCGAAACCCTGCAAGCGGTGCGGCAGCGCGGCCCGGCCCTGGCCCGACATCTCTCGCCGGCCCAGGCCCAAGCCTTCCTGGAATTGCTGCACGACCCGGCCACCGTCGGCCCGGTGCTTCGCTGGCTGTACGAAGTGGGCGTGCTGGAGGAGATCATCCCCCCGCTGAAACACGCCCACGGGTTGTTGCAGTTCAACGAGTACCACAAGTACACCGTGGACGAACACTCGCTGCGGGCGGTGGAGGAAGCGGCGGCGTTTGCCGGCCGGGACGATCCGCTGGGGCACGCCTACCGCGCGCTGAGCCGCCGCTGGCTGCTGCACCTGGCCTTGCTGCTGCACGACCTGGGCAAGGGCTACCCGGAGGACCACTCCCAGCAGGGGCAGCAACTGGCCCGTGAGGTGGCCCGGCGATTGCACCTGGACGAGGAAGCCGCCGGGTTGTTGGAGTTTCTGGTGGGCCAGCATCTGCTTATGGCCCACACGGCCTTCCGCCGCGATACCAGCGAGGAACGGCTGCTGGTGCAGTTTGCCTTCCAGGTGGGCACGCCGGAGCGGCTGCAAATGCTCTATGTGCTCAGTGCCGCCGATCTGGCCGCGGTGGGCCCGGGGGTGCTTAATCCCTGGAAGGTGGACGTGCTCACCTCGCTTTACGACCGCACGATGATGCGGCTTTCCGGGCGGCTGGATGTGGCCCAGCGCCACCTGGAAAAGCTCCGTCGCCAGGTGAACCAGGCCCTGGGCTCCCAGGCGCAAGATCCCTGGTTCGCCCAGCTGGTACGCGAGCTGCCTCCGGCCTACCTTTACGCCCGCCCCGCCGAGCAGATCGCCCAGGACCTGCGGCAGCTGCGCTGCCTGGGGCCCCGGGACGTGCTGGCCCAAGGACACTACGACCCGGAAAGCGAAACCGTCCAGTACACCGTGGCCACGCACGAGCAGATCACTCCGGGCATTTTTCACAAGCTCACCGGGGCGTTGAGCAGCCTGGGGTTGCAGATCCTCTCGGCGGAGATCAACACCCTGGCCCACGACCTGGTGTTGGACCGCTTCGTGGTGGCCGACGAGCGTTTTTCCGGGGAAGTGCCTTGCGGGCGGATCGAGGAGGTGTGCCGGGCGTTGCGGGGGGCGGTTCAGGGAGGGGGCGAGCCGCAGTTTCGGCCGCGGCGTTGGCGCCCCTTGTCCCGGCGGCGGCCACAGGACCTGCACCCCCTGCCCACCCAGGTCCGCACCGACAACTCGGTCTCGGACCGCTTCACCGTCATCGACGTGTTCGCCGAAGACCGGCTGGGACTGCTTTACACTATCACCAAAACACTGTTCGAGCTGGGGCTTTCGGTCCACGTGGCCCGTATCGCCACCTACCTGGACCAGGTCGTGGACGTGTTCTACGTCAGCGACCGGCAGGGGAACAAGATCGAAGACACGGCCCGATTGCAGCAAATCCGCCACCGCCTGCTACAAGCCGTCGAACAGCTCAAGGCCCAGGAGGTGGATCAGCCCTCGGGCCTGGGCAGCCCGCACTGGCGATAGCCCGCTCCCAGGCGGCCTGCTGCCGGGTTACTCTTCTGTGGAGATCACCTGCGGCCGGTAAAGGGGCAAGTGGCGGTAATAGACCTCCAGGATGAGCAGGTGCAAAGCCGTCACGTAGATGCGCCCCCCTTCGGCTCCCCAACGGTCGGGCAAGCGGCCCAGCGGGTCCCAACTCCCCGCAAGCGGTCCTTCCTGCACTTGCGAGCCGACCAGCAGCGCCCGCTGCCGCCGGTTCCAGCGGTCCCAGTGCTCTCCCCCGGCATGGAACATCACCTGCGTGGCGTAGTACCAGTAGTAGGCGTCCCGGAGCAGTCGCCTGGGGGAACCGAAGCTGGGCAGATTGCGGGCCAGGTAGCGGGCTCCCTGCTGGATCATCGGGCTTTGGGGCGAGGTGCCCAGGTAAAGCTGCATCAGCAACGCCTCGGCCGTCATCGCCCGGCTGGGCGTGCGCTGGTGCTGGTAGCGGGCCCGGGGGCGATAGACGTACAGGGCCTGGTCCTCGGGCCACTGGGCGCGGGCCAGCCAGGTGCGTAAGCGGGAATACACTTCCTGCGGCACACTCAGCCCGGCCATCTCCGCGCTTTTCAACGCCATGAGCTGCCAGCCGCTGACCGAAGTGTCGGTCCCCACCCCCGGTGCGTATCGCCAGCCGCCCAGGGTGGGATGCTGGGCGGCTACGATGAAATCCACCGCGCGTTGGGCCGGGGCGCGCAGTTGCGGGTCCTGGGTCATGCCGTAGGCTTCGCACAGGGCAATGGCCGCAATCCCGTGACTGTAAAGCCACGCATAGCGCGAGCCGCCGGTGAACAGGTCGCCGTTGGGCTTCTGGTGGTCCACCAGCCACTTCAGCCCCGCTGCCACCTCCTGCCGGTACTTGCCCTGCTGGTGGGTGTAGCCGGCTCCCAGGAAAGCCAGCAGGGCCAGCCCCGTGGCCGCCGTGTCGGATTCCATCCGCCCGATGCCCACCGGGCCCTGGTATCCCTTGCCCTGGGCAAAGCGGTGCAAGCTCCAGCGTCCATCGGGCATTTGGTGCCGGGCCAGGAAGGCCAGGCCCATCTCCACCGCTTTTTCGGTTTGGGGGGAGCCGCCGCGGCTGCGAGCCACTTGCTGGCGGCGCTGGGGATCGCGGTCCTGGAACGCCGGGGCGGCGATGGCTTCCACCTCCGGAGCCAGCTCCACTCCCGCAAGCGGAGCCCGCTCCAGGCGGAACCGGTGTGATGTGGTCGCCACACGCGAAGCATCCACGCGGGCTCGCTCCAGCGGCAGGCCCAGCTCGCCGGGCCGATCCAGGGCCACCCCGCCGGGGCCTTCCCGGGCCACCACTTCCACGGCCAGGCGGTCCTGTCGCTGGCGACGCATCCCGGCCGCTTCGCTCTGGGGGGAACCTTGGGCTACTTGCTGGGCGAGTTCCTGCGGCACCGGGCCTAGCTCCTCGGCATCGATCTCGGCTGTCACGTAACCGGTGCCAGTGCTGCGAGCCAGCGTG
>JALSGI010000648.1 GCA_026982835.1 Planctomycetota bacterium
CTGCCACGAGCGGCCCAGGTCGTCGCTACGCAGATCGTACATCGCCCGGAACACATCACTGTGCTTCACGTCCAGGGTGTTCATGGTCATCACCACCCGCGGCGCTCCGCCTGTGCCGGCCCCGGGCACGATCCCCGCCCGCGGATGCACCCAGCACCAGCGGCCGTCGTAGTGCTGCACGGGGACCAGCCGCTGCAGGGCGAACGGTTCCCCTTCGCCGCCGGCTGGTTGCGCAATCGCCGCCGACAGTGTCCAGCGTTGCAACCACAAGCCCGCCGGCACCGAACCTGCCAGCACCCCTAACCACCTTCGCCGAGTCAGCGTGGACACCAGGCAAGCCCTTTTCGCAAAGAGAATCACAAAGCACCAGACAACACGTGCAGTTTATCCAGCCGGGCGCCAAGAAGCGAACGTTGTCCCAGGTTTTCCAAGAAAGACAGGGAGCCACATTCTACGCGGCCCACCGGTGGTACTGGTGGCGAGCCGCAAGCGTGACCGTGCGGTTTTTTCGGCGGCGGTGAATCGTTCTTGTAACCGCGAGCCGTGGGCGTAAGCCTACGGAGAGCGTGACAATCATGCGTCGGTTTCTTGATTCCTCTCCGGAGGCTGGCGCCTCCGGCTCGCCGTCCGGTGTGTTGTCGCTTATTCTCGCCCTGGTGCGGAAGTGCCGGTGGCAGCCGTTTTCTCGTCGGTCTCCCCGCACTGACGTGCGGGGCTCTGGTTCCCTCCAAGCCCCCAAGCCTCCACGCCTCCAAGCCCTTCCCAAGCTGAAGCTCCCGGCTCGCCGCGACGAGCAAGAATAGCGCTTGTTCCGGCTCTGGAGCGGAAGCTCCGCCGCAAGGCACATGGCGCAAGCCGATTCGCTGTTCTCCCCGCACTGACGTGCGGGGCTCTGGTTCCCCCCAAGCCCCCACGCCTCCAAGCCTCCAAGCCCCCGGTGCGGCAGCACCAACGCAAAGCGCACCCCTGGTCGCCGCAGGCGCTAACCGGCCAGGGCCTCGCGTTGCAAGTGCGTCAAGTGGCACAAGGCCACGGCCATCGCGTCGGCCACGTCCGGGGGGGAAGGCACCTGGCTCAGCCCTAGTTGCAGTGCCACGGCCCGCTGCACCTGCTCCTTGCCGGCCCGGCCGTGCCCCGTGACCAGCTTCTTCACCTCCGCCGGGGCGTAGGCGGCCACGGGCACTTGGGCGGCGGCCGCCGCCAGGCAGATCACACCGCGGGCGTGGCCCATCAAAATGGCCGCTTGCGGCTGCCGGTAGTGGGAGAACAAGTCTTCCAGGGCCACCGCGGCGGGGGGCCAGGTGGAAAACAACTCCTGCAGGCCCTGGAACAGCTCATGCAAGCGCTCTTCCAGCGGCGATTTGGCCCGGGGGCGGATCACCCCGGCTTCCAGCACCCGGGGCCGGCGCCCCTGGCCTTCCAGCACGGCATAGCCGGTGGTGTTCAAGCCGGGATCGATCCCCAGCACGCGCAAAGGGTTCACGGTTCCGTCCTCGTTGGTGGCAATCCGTTGGTGGTGATTGAGACGTGGCGAGCCGCGTGCGTAAACACGCGGTTGATACCGATTGGGACCGTTGCTGCACTGGTCAACCGTCGGCTGACGCTGGCGGCTCGCCGTGGGTGTGGCGTCAGCGCTCCAGGGTCCACTGCGTACCCTGCGGGCGGTCCTCCAGGCGGATGCCCAGCTCGCCCAGCGAATCGCGGATCTGGTCGGCCAGGGCGAAGTTTTTTTCTTTGCGGGCCTGGGCGCGGAGGTCCACCAGCAGTTGGATCAACTGAGCAGTGAGCTGATCGTCGGCCGCGGTCTTTTGTTGCG
>JALSGI010000649.1 GCA_026982835.1 Planctomycetota bacterium
GGATCACCGCAAGCCGCTTGGGGGCAAAACGCAGCCAGCCCAGAATGAGTAAAATCGTCAACACGCCCGTCAGAGCGGCCAGGTGATGGTTGCGGACGCGGGTCAGGTCGTTGGTTTCCTCTTCCCCCGGTCGGGAAGAAGCATTGTCCGGGGCAGTCTGCTCTTCCACCACCACGGGAGCCAGCCCCTTGTAAACGGCCCCGGGAATGGTAATCAGGTTTTGCAAGCCTCCTCCCTTGGGCTCGTCGTCCACCATCACGTGGAACTGGCTGGAAAAGATCAGCACGCCGATCCCGGCCAGCATCCCCTGGATCACCGCCGGGGAGACGGCCCGAAACCACTGCCCGGTGCGCAGCAACCCGGCCAGCAACTGCATCCCCCCGGCCAGGAACACCACCAACCCCAAGGGGACCAGGGCGAAGGCCAGGGCCTGGTGCTGGAGCGGCTCGCGGGCGGCCAGCTCCGCGGCCCGTTCCCCCAGCTCGGCCAGGTAGAATTGCTCCTTGTACTTGTTGACGAAATCCAGCACGATCACCGTCAGCCCCGCTGCCGGGCCGCTGACCGAAAGAGGCGAGCCGGTCAGAAAGCCCACCACCAGCCCCGCCACGATGCCGGTGATGAGCCCTTGGGCCGGACTCACTCCCGAGGCAATGGCAATGCCCATGCACAGCGGCAGGGCCACCAGGAAGACCACCAGCGAGGCGAGAAAATCCTGTCGCGGGGCACGGAAAATGTGCACGCCGGAACCACCAAGCAACCGCTGGGAGAGCCGTTGCCAGCCGTTCTGGGGCGAGGTCGATCCAGTTCTGCTCATGGTCGTTCCTGTGCTCTGCATCCAGGGAGTGGGAAACCGGGAAAATCTTGCCCAAGCAACTGCCTTCGCACGGCTCTAGACCGCCGGGGAGAAGCCATCCAGCGGTTCAAATGTTTCACTTCGGGGATCGTAGGCTTGCACCTGCCCGGTGATGAAATCATAGACCCAGGCATGTACCCGCACGGTGCCTTGCTCCAGGGCCTCGGCCACGGCCGGGTGGCTGCAGACGTTTTGCATCTGCACCACGGCGTTGACTTCGATGGCCCGGGCCAGACGCTGAGCCGGATCCTGGATGTCCGCATGGCGCGTTTCCAGAATCTCCAGGGTTCGCCGGGCATGGAGCAGCCATTGTTGAACCGCCGGCAGGGAATCGGCGCCTCCGGGAGTGATCAGGGCTTTGACTGCCCCGCATTGGGAATGACCGCAGACGATAATGTCCTTCACCCGCAGAGCCTTGACGGCGTATTCGATGGTGGCCGCCTCGCCCCCGCCGCCGGCCGAATAGGAGGGCACCAGGTTGCCCGCGTTGCGCAACACGAACAGTTCCCCGGGACCGCTTTGGGTCAAAAGCGAGGGGACCACCCGCGAATCCGAACAGGTTATCAGCAGCACCTCCGGGTGTTGCCCTCCGGCCAGTTCCTCAAACAGGGGCTGCATCGCGGGATAGATTTCGGTTTGGAACCTTCGGATTCCTGCAAGCATTTTTTGCATGGCGGTCTCCTTTCAAGCTGGCAAGAGCAAAAGGGGGTACAACCGGGTTCCTGGCCCGCCGCCGGGCCGGCCCTTGGGGGGCGGTTCTTACTGGGAACGCCCGCACGGGGCGGGGAAAGGGGGCAGTCCTTCCCCGGAAGTTACTCCGATCCGGCAGGCGGCTTTGGTTGTGGGCTGCTGGGGAAGAGACAACTCAGGGCAAGGCCACCACACGGGAACGCTCTCCACCGCGTGGTACCTTTCCCGGGGAAGGAAAGCTCAAAGAATTAACACCGCAACGGGGC
>JALSGI010000650.1 GCA_026982835.1 Planctomycetota bacterium
AACTGCCCGTGCAAAACGACTCCTATTATGAAGCTTTCGGCCCCGCAGCCCAAGAGACAAGCCCGGGAAGTTTCCCCCTGGAGCAACACTGGCATTCCCCCTGGGGGCCGACTACCATGGATCGGCGAAAGCGGTGTGGGAGTTGCCGTGTCGGGCCGCGGCGCGGAACGCAACCGGACACCTCACCCTTCTCAGGAGTGGTCCCATGTCTTGGTTCGGCAGGAGCGCGGGTTGGGTTTTGGTGGTGGTGGCAATTAGTGGGCTGGAGAGCCGCTTCGGTCTCGCCCCGGCTTGGGCTCAACACACCCACCAGGTGCTTTCCCAACGGGAAGCGGCCCAGTACGGGCTTTATCGGGCGTGGTACGGGCATTTTTCGCGTGCCGGGCAGCACGATCAGATTGCCGGGGTGGTGCTTTACGTGCCCCCGGCCCCCGCCCCGGACAGCCAGCCGGAACCGCAAGCCGAAGGGGAGCAACAGCAGGATGCCCAAGCAGCGAATGCGGCAGAGAAAAACGCGGCAAAAAGCAAAGCCCCTGCCACCTCCCGGCCCCCGCTGATGCTCTACGTCTATACCAAGCACGGGCGGCTGCACGCCGTGGAGGCGGAGACGGGCCGCCTGCACTGGAGCCTGCAGGTGGGCGACCGCCGCTTCCGCTGCGAAACCCCGGCGGTGAGCGGGCGCTGGATCGCCGTGATCCACGGCTTGCAGTTGATTTTGTTTGATCGAGAAACGGGGGAGCGAAAGTGGAAACGAAAACTCCAGCACACCAGCGCCGTGGGACCGGCCATTGCCCGGGACTGGATCCTGGTGCCTTCCCTGGGCGGGCGAATCACCGGTTTCCATGCCGAGGACCCTAGCCGACGCTGGTACGCAGTGGCCGATTCGCAAATCTTCACTCCCCCGGCGGCCACCTCGAACCGTTTCGTCTGGTGCACGATCCGGGGCAACGTGTATGTGGGCCGATACGAAAGCGGCAAGTTTCCCTTCATGGTGCCCACCCAGGCGTTTGTGGCCGCCCGCCCCACCGTCTGGGGATCCACGGTTTACGTGCCCACCCAGGGCGGGTTCGTCTATGCTATCGATACCCGAAACGGCGTGTTGCAGTGGCGGCACACTTCGGCCGATCCCATCTATGAGCCGGTGGTGGCTACCGGCGACTCGGTGTTCGTGGTTCATTTGCTGGGGGCCTGCCATTGCTTGGAGCGATTGACGGGTCGCCCGCGCTGGTCCGCCACTGGAATCAAGAAGATTCTGGCCGTCAGTCGCCGGCGGGTGTACGCCCTGGGGCGGGAGGGAAAAGTGGTGGTGCTGGACCGCAACAGCGGCGCCCGGGTGGGCACGCTCCCCTGGTACCCCGGTGACCTGCTGCTGACCAACCTGCAAACTGACCGCATCTATGTGGGCACGCGGGATGGGTTTCTACTCTGCGTGCGGGAACTGGAACAGGAAGCCCCGCTGATCCACCGCCGGGCTACTCCGCAAAAATCCCCCTCCGGCTCGACCCCAAGCGATACCGGCGAAAAGAAAGAAGAACCCAAGGACGCCTTCGATTTCTAGTCCGGGGCGGGAGCATCATCTTGTTCCACCAGCACGGTATCCTCGTGCTCGTAGGGGGGCGTGCAGCAACACAGGAAGCGGAGCTCTTGGGTGCCGGTGTTGCGGATGGTGTGGACGGCCCTGGGCGGGATGGCGATGGCGTCTCCCGCTCTCACCCGGCGGCATTCCTTGCCGATTCGCATCTCTCCAACTCCTTGGAGAATGAAATAGATTTCCTCGGTTTTGCGGTGGTAGTGGGGGGTGGTGGCCGCCCCGGGCACAAGCCGCGCCTCGGCCAGCGATTGCAGCCGGATGCAGGAGTTGCGATAGGCCAGCAGCTCGCGGATCTGCGAGCCGTCTTTGGTGACGAAGGCGGGCACGTCGTCAAGATTGCGCACGTCCACGGCGGGATTCCCCGAGGGTCCAAGGGCGTCAGCGTCGCAAACGTCCGATCCGTTCCAGCAGCTCGTTGCGGAGGCTGCCCGGGGGCATCTGGTCGGCCGCCTTTTGGGCCCGGGCCAGCAGTTGGCCCACTTCGGCGGCACGCCCGGCCGCAGTGGCTGCCTCGGCCAGGTCGGCCCAGGCGTGGCCCCGGCTCAGGGGATCCTCGATCTGCCCGGCGCACTGCTTGGCCTTTTTCCAGGCTTCTGCGGAGGGCATGTCGGCCTGGCGGCGTGCCTGGGCCACCAGGGCCCACAGCCGGGAGCGGTCCCGGGGACCTTGAGCCTGGGTCTCCAGCCCCTCCAGCGAGGCGATCACCCGCCGGGCCCCTGCCGCCTGCTTCCACTTCTGGTAGGCGGCCGCCAACTGGACGAACAGTTGGGCCTTCTCCTGCAAGGGGAGTTGTCCCGAGCCGCTGCCTACCTCGATCGCGGCCACTTCCTCCTCGGCCCGGCGGAGCGTGTTGGCCGCCTGGGTGGTTTGCTTCATTTCGAACTGGGCTCGGGCCAGCTTGATCAGTACGGTGACGCGGTCTTCGGGGGATTTGACCCGTTGCAAGGCCGATTGCCCTTGCCGGAGGAACTGCCCAGCCTGGCTCAGCTCGCCCAGTCGGGTGTAGGCTCGGGCCAGGAACAACCACGCCCCGGCCTGCGCCGCCGGATCGGCGATCTGGCCGCAGGCTTTTTGAGCCAGGGCCAGGGTCTGGCGGGCTCCGCTGCGGTCGCCCAGGCGGCGCTGCCGGTCGGCCAGGCGGATCAGCTCCCGGGCGCGGAACTCTGGATCAGGCTCCCGCTGGGCCTGGGCCACCAGCTGGGACAGCGGCACCGCCTCGGCAGAGTCCCCCGATCCGCACCCGGCCACGGCAAGCAGCAGCACCGCAGCTACCGCCCAGCCAAACCTGCCCCGAGTGCCCGCTCCCCAAACCGTTAACGCCCCTGGGATGCAAAAAAGGTGTCTCATCATAGAAGCGTGCCCGGCACCTGCGACCTCGTTCCAAAGGGACTTCTTCCCCGGAAATGCCCGACTCTCCGGGGCCAAAGCCACCCTCCCTATCACTGTAGAGGAAACCTGCCGGGGGGTAAACCGAGTCGGCCTTCGGGGCGTGCCATCCGGGGGTGAAGGGATTGTAGGGGTGGTAGGGGTTAGGCCGCCAGATTTTTCTTGCTTTGCGGGTTAGGGAATGTACTTCCCTTTGGCATCCTCGTCTCCTGTATGGAACACTCTAGCAGGAGCCTCATGCCATGATGCAGCCACCTTGGAAAACGACCTTTCACGTGCTGCGGCAGACCGAAAACGATGCCGCCGTTCCCGTGCTGCTGGCCGGGTTGGATGCCCGCGATCCGCAGGTGCAGCAGGAATCGCTGCGCGCGCTGCTGGATCGCCGCAGCGTGACCGGACAGCGGGAGATCGTCCGCCGGTTGCACCGTTTGCCGGCCCAGTGGAAGCCCCTGCTGGAGCAGCGCCGCGCGCGGCTGGAGTCGGCGCTGCGCGACGCGTTGCTGGGCGAGGAGGAACAATCCCGGCACAACGCCTACTATGCCGTGGTGTGGCTACGGCAATACGACTTGCTGCCCGTGCTGCTCACCCTGCTGGAATCCCCCCAGTGCCCGGAGCCGGACCGGGTGGGCCAGACGCTGCTGCACCTGGCCGGGCGGCTGGACAGCGACCTGCACGGCATGCGCAACTATAAGGACCGCCGCGACCCCTTCCGACTGCGGCACTTCGTCCTGGGAGCCCTGGAAAAGTCCCTGCAGCGCTGGCCGCAGCATCAGCGCGACGAGGTGATCGAGAGTTTCCTCATCCTCGCCCCCCGCGACCACGTGCTGCTAAGGCGGATTCTGAGCGATCCGTTCCACCCCTGTTACTTGAAAGTGCTGGAGTTCCTCACCCACAGCAAGCGGGAGCCGATCCTGCGGCTGCTGCTGTCGTTTCTGGAGAATCCGACCGCCCCCTCGGCCGCCTTGCAAACGCTGGCCCGCAGAACCGACCCGGAGTTCCTGCAATACCTGCTCAGCAAGATCGGCTACCAGCCCAGCAAAGCCGCCGCGGCCAACCTGCGCCGCATCGAGCGGATAGCCTGGGCCGATCCGCAACAGGGGGTGCTGGACCAGCTGAGTGAGGCCCACCAATACAGTGCCGTGCAAATGCTGATCCGCTCCCGGGTCCCCCGGCAGCAGGTGTTCCGGGCGTTGAAGCACTTGTTGCAGCACGGTCACCCGGCGGGGCGTCGGGCGGCGGTGCAGGCTTTGGCGGAGTTTTCCGGGGCGGAGGCCAACCAACTGGTGCTGCAAGCCCTCCAGGACCCCGATCCGCAGGTGCAGGCTGCAGCCGTGAGCCAGGTGCGGCGGCGGAACATTCCCGGGGCGCTGTCCATCCTGGTGGAGGCCCTGGACAGCCCGCTCGCCCCCGTGCGTCGGGCGGCGGCCGCGGCGCTGCCGGAGTTTCAGTTTTCGCGTTACCTGGGCAGCTTCGACACCCTGGACGACGTGTCGCGGGAGAGCACCGGCCGGATGGTGGTGAAGGTGGATCCGCAGGCCCTGGTCAAACTCCGCCAGGAGATGCAAGCCAAGGCCCGCTCCCGGCGCCTGCGGGCAGTGGAGATGGCCCTGGCCATGGGCGTGGTCCCCCAGGTGCAAGGGACCCTGATCCAGCTGTTGCAGGACGAGGACCACCTGGTCCGCGTCGAGGCGGTGGAGGCCCTGGCCCTGGGGGAGGGAAGCGAAGTGGACGAGGCTCTCCAGCGGGCGTTGCACGACCCCAGCGTGTTGGTTCAGGACGCGGCTCGCGGCGTGTTGCAGCGCCGCGCGGCCAGCGGTCAAAGTGCCCCGTTCGACGAAGGAAACTTCCAGATATGATCCCCTGGCGGTGCCTGCTGGCCCAACTTGCCCGGCCCCAGGAGCTGGGACGCCGGTTCCGAGGTCCCGAGTCGCAGTTCGACTGGGGGGACTTGCTGGGGCTGTTGCTGTTCGTGGCGGTGGCCGCGGTGCTGGTGTGGCTGCTGCGATGGCTGTTGCAGCGGCAAAACGGCGTCCATCGCTTTTATCATCCGCGGCGGCTGTTTTTGCAGCTATGCCGGGCTCACGGGCTCTCGGGCCAGGATCGCAAACTGTTGTGGCAACTGGCCCAGTTCCTGCAACTGGAACACCCGGCCACCTTGTTCCTGCTGGCCGAGCTGTGGGAAGAAGAGGCGTTGGGGGAATCCTGGGCTCCGTGGTCCGAGGCGATCCGACGGCTGCGGGAAAGGCTCTTCGGCTCCTCCGATCCTCAATCCCCCTCCCCGCAGGAGAGCTCGGCCCGGCCCACCTCCGGCGAAACCCCTCCGGGGCAGTTCCTCACCGACATGCCCCTGGAGATGGAGACGCCTGCGGTTTGATCCCGCCGGGGTTCAACTCCCCGTGTTCTTTTCCTCGGGGGCCTGTCCCAGCACGAGGCAGCTTTCCCCTTCGGTGGCCGGGAGCACGAAGATTTTGCCGTCTCCCATGCGGCCGGTGCGGGCCGCCTGCACGATCTTGCGGATGATCTCCCCCGCCCGCGTATCGTCCACCCACAAGGATATCTCCACCTTGGGCAAGAAAGCCAAGGAGTACTCCGTGTCCCCGTAGGCGTCCAGGTAGCTCTTCTGGCGCCCGTAGCCCTTGACCTCGCGCACCGTGCAGGCTTCCAGCGGGGCGCGGCGAAGGGCTTGCAGCACCCGCTGGGCCAGAAACGGCTTGACCACGGCGATGATCTGCTTCACGCGGCCACCTGGCTCCCGGGGGCAAGAGGGGCTAGCTCCAGAAGTTCTCGCCGTACAGGTTCAGCGGCGGCTGGGTCACCACGTCGATGTCCCCCAGCACCCGCGTCTGGCAGGCCAGGCGCATCTTGTCCTCGTTGCCGATGTAGGCAAACGAAAGGGCCAGCCGCAGCCGCTCCGGCAGGGTCATGGGACTGGTGTTCTCCCGCCCCTTGGTGATCAGCACCCGGCAGGCCCCGCACATGGAAAAACCGCGGCAGTTGAGATACTTGTGGATGCCCGGATACAACTCCACTCCGGCCTTGAGGGCTTCTTTGCGGAGGTTGGCCCCTTGGGGCACTTCGATCTGTTTTTTCTCGTTGACGAAGTTGACAACAGGCATGCGATTCCCTTTCGGAAGCTCGGCGTGCAGCAACGGGTAACTCGGCCTGCTGAACCCTCTGAGGGCGGATTCTAACCCGAGGGGGAGCTTGCGCCAAAGGGGCTTTGCTCAGGGAACGTGAGACCGGGGCCGGGCCTCTGGGCCCCACTGGCAGTCCTCCCCCGGATTTTGACTCCAGCCCGCCCGGAGTGGCAAGCCGCCTTGTGGGTGTAAACGGGCCGGGGCGCTTTTGCGCTAAGCTGTAAAGGGAGCTTTACATCTTCCGGGGTGCTCCTACGGGCCGTTTCCAAGCGCCTGGTTCTAACTGCAAGCTTTGCTTGCACTTGGGCAACTTGCCCCTGGAGTGCGTTTTTTGTCCTCGCTGGCACATTTCGTGCATCCCCAGGCTAGGTGGTGTATTACCGTTTTCCCTTGGACCTTCAAGCGAGCTCTTGTCTCGAAAAGGGGGGCCGCTATGCGGAAGCTGTTGCCAAGGTTATGGAACGACCAGCAAGGGGTGGTCCAAGCGGCCGAGATGGTGCTGATCGCCACCGTGGTGCTGCTGGGAGTGATGGTGGGAATGGCTACCTGGCGCGACGGGATCAACAACGAAATGGCCGACGTGGCCCAGGCCCTGGACGACTTCGACCAAAGCTACACCGTGGCCCCGCTAACGTTCGTGCTGCCCGGCCCTGGCGGCGGCAGCCTGACGATCACCATCGGCCCGTTCGGCTTCCTGGACACCGACGACTTTTGCGACAACGGCGGCACCACCACCGAGCACTGCATCACCATCGGCACGGTGAGCGGCCCGCCGGACGGCACAGACGATTAGACGGCACAGACGATTAACTGCTTTTTTCGATTTGTCTTTTTCCAACTGGCAATTAACGTGGACCTTAGAACCACTTTCCCCAAGGTGGAACGACCGATGAGCCTGTGGCACGAATTGTGGAGCGACCAACGCGGCGGGGTCAACTCCGCCGAGCTGATGCTGATTGCAACGGTGATCATCATCGGGGCCTTGCCCGGACTGGGCGCGGTGCGCGAGGCGATCGTCAACGAGCTAGCGGACCTGGCCGCGGCCATCGGCGGCACCACCGGCACCACCGGGGCCATCTCCATCTCGGGGAGCGACTAAGCCGACGCACGAAGCGCCGAGGGACCAACGCCGATGGAACCGACCGTGGTATTGTGGGCTGTGCTGGTGGTGCTGTTCACCGCCGCCGCTGCGGTGGTGGATGTGCGCACCCACCGTCTGCCCAACCTGCTGACCGTGCCGGCGTTTGTCCTGGGCGTGGTGTTTCACGTGCTATGGGGCCTGGTCACCCAGGGGCCCTGGGGGGCCTTGAGCGGCTTGGGCTGGTCCCTGGGCGGTTTTGCCGTGGGATTCGGCATCTTGTTTGTCCTCTGGCTCATCGGCGGGGGAGGCGGCGGAGATGTGAAGTTCATGGGCGCCCTGGGCGCGTGGCTGGGCGCTTGGAATACGGCGGTGGTGTTCGTGGCCAGCGCGCTGATCAACGTGGTGCTGATCGCCCTGATCCGCACCTGGCAGTTCGTGGAAGGCAAAAAACCGCAGCGGGTCCAGGACTCCGACCCCCGCGTCCGCCGGCGGGCCATGTCCTACGGGCTGCCGGTGGCGTTGGCCACCTGGGCCGTGCTGGCCCTGCAACTGTGGAGCCAGGCCCGGGCGGGATGAAACAAACGGCAACGGAGCAACCATGTACTCGGTTCGGCGAACGACAACCACTGGCCTGCACCCCCAGCGCACCGCCGCGCTGCTGACGACCGAAATGTTGTTCGTCCTGCCTATCTTCGGCGTTTTGCTGGCCGGGATGGTCGAGCTGGGACTGCTGGTGCAAGGCCACAACGTGGTCCAGTTGGCGGCCATCGAGGGGGCCCGCGCCGCCTCGCTCCACTACCCCCACACCGACCAACGCGACCAGGCCATCCTGGCCGCGGTGCACCAGGTGCTGGGCAAGCAGCAGTGGAAGGACGCCGCCGTGGTGCTGTTTGCCGGAAACCACGTCTCCGGAGAGCCGGTGACGGTGATCGTGCAACTGCCCATGAGCCAAGTGGCTCCCGACTTGCTGGGACCGCTGGGCATCAGCATCCAAGGGCGGCTGCTGGTGGCCCAGGCCACCATGACCAAACAGTAGGAACGCGAAACACCACAACCTTTCCTTGCACAAGGAACCACGCCAAACAAGGGGGAAGGAAATGAGTGCGGCAACGATTCGGATCACGTTTTTGGCCGTGCTGGTGGGGCTCGGGGGAGCCTACGCCGTGCGCAGCTACCTGACGCCCCAGCAAAAACCCAAACAGCAGCAAACCGTCACCGTCCCGTTGGCGGCCCTGGACATCCCCGCCGGGCGGACCGTCCGCTTGGGCGATATCGCCCTCACCCCCATGTCCCGCTCCCAGCTGAAAAAAATCTCGCCCAAGAACGGCTACATCATGATGGACCCCCAGCAGATCATCGGCCGCACCCTGCGCCAGCCGCTCCAGCGCGGCCAGCCCTTCTCCACCACCAGCCTCTACCCGGAAGGTCTGGGCCCGGACGTGGTGAGCATGCTGGAGCCGGGTTATCGGGCCGTCACCCTGCGGATGGAAGACCCGGGCGATTATACCTTGCTGCCCGGCTACATGGTCGATGTGCTCTTCCGTCACAATCCGCAGCCGGGATCCACCTCCGCCGCGCTGCCGGAGATGACCATCACCCTGCTGCAAGGGGTGAAGGTGCTGAGCGTGCGGCGGTTGGGTTCGGACCCCCTGCCGGCCGGACAGGTGCAGGGCGTGGCCCCGGCCCCCTCGGACGATCCTGTGCTGGTCACCCTGGCCGTCACGCTGGAACAGGCCAGCGTGCTGCACCATGTGCAAGGCCGGGGCGAGCTGCGGCTGGTGCCCCGGGCGGCCAACGACGTGGACATCTCCGGCTACCAGAAGAAAGTCACCCTGGAGGAGATTCTGGACCTGGGACGCCCCTCCCCCCTGACCATGTTCCGCACCGACATCTACCGCGGCACGCAGCTTGAGACGAAGGTGTTCAACGGGCTGGGTCAGTTGGTGCAACAGACGGTCAACAACCCGCCCTCCACTCCGGCGATCCAGAGCGGCGCAGCGGGTGCCGGTGCCGGCGGAGGTGGCGGGGGCGGCGGAGGCTAGTTGGCCTCCCTTGCATAACCTGCCCCCTCGCCTGCTCCCCCCGGTGTGCCTGCTCCTCCCCGCGGTCCGGCGGTGCCGGGGGGAAGGGGCCTCCCTGGAG
This sequence comes from Planctomycetota bacterium, assembly GCA_026982835.1. Taxonomy (GTDB): domain Bacteria; phylum Planctomycetota; class Planctomycetia; order Pirellulales; family S012-138; genus S012-138. The sequence continues at coordinate 9,338 of JALSGI010000650.1, forward strand.
AGTTGCAGCCGGAGAGAAACCATGAAGTGTCTGCTGGCACGGCAAAAGGGCGCCGGGATACCCCGGGCAGCGGTTCCCAAGGCCGCAAGGGCCGGCGTTTTTTCCCGAGGCGGTCTGCGGAGCCGAAGCTCCCGGGCCGGACTGGCCCTGGTGGGCACGCTCATGGCCCTGGCTCTGGCTCTGGCCTGCGTGGGCGTGGCCGTGGAGCTGGCCCTGCTGGGAGCCCACCGCCAGCAACTACGCTGCATCTGTGAAAACGCTGCCCGAGCCGGAGCGGCCGCCTTGCACGACCCGGCCGTGCTCTACCTGGGCCCCGAGCAAGCCGCCACCCCGGGCCGCAACACCAGCCGCCACCGGGAAGTGCAGCGGTGCGTGCAGCAGGCCCTGGCCCAGACCCCCTTAGAGGGCAAGCCGCTGCCGCTGCGCTACGACAACTGCGACAGCCCCGACGAAGACCTGCTGATCGGCTACCTGGAACACCCCCACCCAGGACAACCCCTCTATCCCTGGCACCAGGCAAGCTGGTGCAACACGGTACGCATCCAGGGCTGGTGCCGCCAGGATCGGGCCAACGCGGTGAGCTTGGCCGTGGGGCGTTTTCTGGGTCTGGCCCAGGCCCAACTCCACGTCGCCGTGCAGGCCACGTTGGAACAACGGATTGCCGGCTTTGAGCCCTCGCCGCATGCGCCGGTGCCGTTGGCTCCCGTGGCCGTGCAGTTCCAGGGGAACGAAGCAAGCTGGTGGAGCCAGGCTTGCCGCTGCCCGGCTCGGCCCGGGGAGAACGACCGCTACCGCGTCTCGGCCCAGGGTCGCGTGGGCCGCGGCAGCGACGGGATTCCCGAAATCCAGCTCCGCATCCCCTGGCGGCACGGAACGAAAGAACCCCGCAGCTCCGGAAACGCCTGGCTGCTGCGGCTGGGTGAGGTCCCCTCGACGAATCGCTGGCTGCGCGTGCTTCGCCACGGGGCCACCGCCCAGGACCTGGCCGCCCAGGGTGGCCGGATCTCGCTTCAAGGCTCATCCAGCCGCGTGTGGCTGTGGCGGCCCGGCCACTACCAGGTGACCGAGCTTCGGCAGGGGCTGGAGTCGGTGCTGGGCAAGGTGCGCATCTGGCCGCTGGTAGTTCCCCCCGCAGGCCGCGACGGGGCAACCCAGGTGGTCTTCTTCGCCGCCGGGCAGGTGGTCGGCGTGCAGCTGGATGCCAAGCACCAGCTGCTGATCGTGTGGGTGCAGCCGGCGCTGCTGCGCACCTCCACGGCCCTGATCGATCCCCAGCGGGTACGCAATCCCTGGATCGGCAAGGTGCTGGTCAGTCAATAGCCGCTGGCATTTTGGGGGGGCTTGAATCATCCTGGAACCCAAAGAGGCATTTCCCATCCCCGCCAGGAGGCCACGATGAGCAATTCCGCTTCGGCCGTAACGACCGGCAACGGCACGCCCCAACAGCACGACACCCAGCCCCAGCTGCGCTACACCTTCCAACAGTGGGACCAGCAGCGCCGGCAGCTGCCCGAGCACGCCGATCCGGAGCGGGTCCGCTTCCAGGAGATCAAAACCCGCATTCACCAGCAGTTGGTCGAGTCGCTGGACCTTTCGGCCGTGCGCCCCGAGGACCAACCCTACCTGCTGCAACAGATGCGGCAACTGGTCCAGCAGGCGGTGGCCCAGGGCCGCTGGGAGCTGCTGCCCGAGCAACGCAACCGCATGGCCGAAGAGCTGATGGACGAGCTATTCGGGCTGGGGCCGCTGGAGCCGCTGATGCGCGACCCGGAAATCACCGACATCCTGGTCAACGATCCCTACACGGTCTATGTGGAGCGGCGCGGCCGCCTGGAGCTGACCGACGTGGTGTTCGCCGATCAGGAGCACCTGTGGCGCCTGATCCAGCGGATCGTGGCCCGGCTGGGACGCCGCATCGACGAGGCCAGCCCCATGGTCGATGCCCGGCTGCCGGACGGCTCGCGGGTCAACGCGGTGGTGCCGCCGCTGGCCCTGGGCGGGCCGTGTCTTTCCATCCGGCGGTTCGGCTTCCGCCCGCTGGAGATCGAGGACCTGCTCGCCGGCGGTTCTCTGCCGCAGCAGGTGGTCCGCTTCCTGGCCGCGGCCATTCAGGCGCGGGTGAGCATGGTCATCTCCGGCGGCACGGGGGCCGGAAAGACCACCCTGCTGAACGCCTTGAGCCGCTACATCCCCGCCGAGGAACGCATCATCACCATCGAGGACTCCGCCGAGCTGATCCTGCGCAACCGGCACTGGGTGCGGCTGGAAACCCGGCTGCCCAACATCGAAGGCCAAGGCGAGGTGACCCAGCGCGACCTGGTGCGCAACAGCCTCCGCATGCGGCCCGATCGCATCATCGTGGGCGAGGTGCGCGGCCCGGAAGTCTGGGACATGCTCCAGGCGATGAACACCGGGCACGAAGGGAGCCTGACCACCGTGCACGCCAACTCGGCCCCCGACGCCTTGATCCGGCTGGAGATGATGATCCAGCTGGCCGGTTCGCATATTCCCATCGAAGTGATCCGGCAGTACATCGCCAGCGGCATCCAGTTGGTGGTCCACCTGGCCCGACTCAAGGGCGGACGCCGCCGCTTGATGCAGGTGGTGGAAATCCAATCGGCCGAAAAAGGCCAGTACCGCCTGGTGCCCCTGTTCGGCTTTCGCCAGACGGGCGTGGACGCCCGAGGCGGGGCCACGGGCCACTTTTTCGCCACCGGCCAGGAGCCGCAGTGCGCCCAGCGGATCGCTGAGATGGGCGTGGAACTGCCCCCGGACTTGTTCGCCGCCTGCGAGCGCCTGGAGCCGTCTGCATCGTAGCTTGGCGTGCGGCTACCGGCTTGCGACTTGCGGCTTGCACTGGAGCTTCCGCTCCATGGCGAGAGTAAAGAGCCCCCCGCGTTAGCGGGGGAAGTCACTGGAACAAAGACACAAGAACAAACCGCCGGTTGGCACAACTGGGAGGGCGAGGCTCCCGCCGAGCCGCTGAAGCGGAGAAAAGGCAGCCATAACGAAAAAACGTCAACGGTACCAGCAGCGAGCCGCCAGCTTCGTACGTGTTTAGCCAGCTAGCATAGGAACGCCAGATGTGGTGCTTCCGCACCCGGCAAGAACAAAACGCGTTTGTGGAAAACAACGCGGAAAGTGGACCTCCGGCTCACCAG
>JALSGI010000651.1 GCA_026982835.1 Planctomycetota bacterium
GAGGGAGGCGTGAAGGCTTGGAGGCGTGGGGGCTTGGAGGGAGCCGGAGCCCCGCACGTTAGTGCGGGGAGAAGCGGCTTGCGCCGTCTTGGGTCTTGGGTCGTGGGTCTTGGGGTGGTGCTTCCGCACCGGAGGCTTGGGGGCGTGGAGGCGTGGAGGCTTGGGGGCGTGGAGGCGTGGAGGCTTGGGGGCTCGAATGCGCGGCAAGCCGCCGGCGTGAGCCGGCGGTTGGCTAGTTGCAACAATGGCCACAAACGGTATCAACCGCGTGCTGACGCACGCGGCTGGCCGGAAAAGCATCGACTCGTTTTTGCTCTAAACACGCTCCGTTTTATGCTGGCACGCTAAACCCGTACTACGCGGGGGGCTCTTGGCTTTCGGCCGGCTTACGCCGGCGGCTCAGTCCAGCAACTGGTAGTTGGTCGTGTTGTCCCGATAGCCCAGCACGACGTAGCGCCCCTGGTGCTTGACCAGCACCACTTCCACCTTGCGGAAGTAGCGCGACGGTACGTGCTCAGCCAGCTCCCGGCCGCGATATTCGTAGCGGACATTTCCGTAGAGTTGCACTCGGGCCCGGGGCGGATCGGCGCCGGGGTCCCACTGCACGCGCACATTGCTCAGCGAGGCCCGGAGGATGTGCACCTGGGGCAAAATGCGGCGCAGGGCCTGGCGTGCCGAGCGGGCCTGCGGGTGCAGAAACTGCACCACCTGCTCCACGTCGTTTTGTTCCAGGGCATGGGCAATCTGGTACAGCGTGGCTTCCACCTGCTCGGTTTCGGTCACCACCACCTGCTCCAGCACCACCAGGCCGACGGTAACCACCAAGGCAACGAGCATGCTCCAGAGGTGTCGTCGCTGGTGCGTCTGCCGCCATGCGCCCCAGAAGGTCAACACCAACAGCCCGCCAACAATCATCGCCGGCCAGGGGCTTTCCAGCAGCCACTGCATGTTTCTTTCTCCGGCGGACAGTTTCGGCTTGCGACTTGCGGCGTGCGGCTTGCGCCGTGCGCCGGAGCTTCCGCTCCAGAGGTCTTGGGTCCTGGGTCTTGGGTCTTGCGGTGGTGCTTCCGCACCGGCGCAAGACAAATACAGTAACAGTGCATTTCAGCAAACCCGCAGCCGTGGTCCATTTACCTGTTCTGGCTCTTTGCAGGGGCTCTCGGCTCTCCAGGCGGCATTGTTCGCACGGGTCCGGGCGTGTAGATTCCAAGCGGCCTGTCGCCCCTGGAGGCGGGGGCAGCCGGAACGGGAACCGGACCCGGGGGCCTTTCTGGTTCGCATCCGAGGAACTTCCAAGCGTGCGCGTGCTGGTAACCGGCGGGGCCGGCTACATCGGCTCGGTGGCCGCCCACCTGTTAGCAAGCGAAGGCCACGAGGTTTGGGTCTATGACAACCTGAGCCGCGGCCACCTTCAGGCAGTCCTGCAAGGACAGCTCGTCCAGGGCGATCTGCGCAACCAGGAGCTGCTGGGGGCCGTGCTGGCCGAAAAGCGGATCGAGGCCGTGTTGCACTTTGCCGCCCTGGCCCTGGTGGGCGAGTCGGTCCAGCGGCCCGCTTGGTACTACTCCAACAACGTACAAGGCTCGCTTTGCCTGTTGCAAGCCATGCAGCGGGCCGGCACGCGGCGGATCGTCTTCTCCAGCACCACGGCCGTCTATGGCCTGGCCCGAAAACTGCCCCTGCCGGTGGATCATCCCCGGGAACCGATCAACCCTTACGGCCGCACGAAGCTGGCCGTGGAACACGCCCTGGAGGACTACGCCCGAGCTTGCGGGTTCGCCGTGGTGGTGCTGC
>JALSGI010000652.1 GCA_026982835.1 Planctomycetota bacterium
CTGGCCCCGGGATCGCGGATCGTGCACTTGGCACCCGGCTCCACGGTCAGCTCCTTGGCGCTGAACAGCTGCTGGCCGTCGATGCGGCCATAGACCACCCAGCGGTCGGTATAGCCGGGGCCGGACTGGCTCTCATCCACGATCGGCTCCAGGTAGTGGTGCTCCTTGAAGTGCGTATCGACGTTCTTTTCCCAGTCCAGCTGCTCGATGATGTAGTCCAGGTCCTGGTGCTTGTCCGGGGGAACGTCCTTGACCAGCAGGTCCCAGGGGACGTAGCGCCCCTCGACGATGTTCTGGAACATGCCGAAGACGTCCGAGCCCCACTGCGGCTCGTAGGTCAACAGCGACCCCGGGGCGTGCAGCACCCCCGGCGGGATGAGCCAGCCGGTTCCCCGCTGGAGCTTGTAGGCCCGGGAAAGGTAAAGGATGCCGTTGTCCCCCTTGTCCCAGTTTTCCAGGCAGCGGCGCACTTCTTCCTTGGTGGTGCCGGGCTCCAGGCCCATGAACGTGTGCGGGAAGTTGTTGTCCACGTTGTTCAACTGGGGGGGGAAGTAGTAGCTTTCCGGCTTGCCTTCCTGGCCGGTGAGCTTGGCGTGCTCGTGCTTCTGGTGCATGTGATGGGGGATGGGCCCCATGTTGTCGAAGAACTTGGAGTACACCGGCCAGCGGCCGTACTTGCCGAACATCTCCTGGCCAATGAGCCGCGCTCCGGCCTCCTCCACCGCGTCGCGCAAGAGGAACCGCTGCCCCTCGAAGCGGATGTAGCTGAGCCCCTCGTCCGGCTCGCGCCCTTCGTTGGCCGCCTCGGTGGTGCTGGCAAACCAGCGCTCGTCGATCCCGCCGCGGTGGGCGCCGAAAGCGTAGTAGTCGTCCGGGTGCAGCTTGAGCCGCCGGCCCGGGTGCAGGAAGCTTCGCGGCACCCAGGTGGGAGTGAGCCGCAGGATGCCCTGCCCGGCATCGAGGGCACGTTCCAGCACGGCACCGACGTTATCCTTGGCGACGACCTTGGAAGGAGCTTGGCTCATCGACGGGAACTCCCTAACAGGAAACCTACACCTGGCACAAGCAACGGCCGGCAGAACCCATCGCGCATGGGAACGACCGGGCCAGTGTGGCATTTTTTATAGAGCGCGTGCCTACGGGCTGCAACCACCCGGGCCGATTCTCTCACTGGCGTGCGCACGCTCCTCCGCGGGCTGACGCCCCCGGCTCGCCGTTCAACCGCCGGCTACCGGCGCGCGGCTGGCCGTGACGAGCAAGAATCGACGCTCGTTCTTGCTTCGGCGAGCTCTGGGCTTGGAGCCCGGGGGGGAGCCAAATAAGTGCTATTGCGTTATTTTTCTCCGCTGGCTGAAGCCAGCGGCTCGCCATTGGCAAGAAAAAACTCTCCCAGCATGGAAGCGCCAAACCAAGTGCTGTGCTAGCTGGCTAAACACGTACAAAGCCGCGGGCTGGCCGTTGCGAGATTGACGCTTTTTCTTGCAACGGAGCGGAAGCTCCGGCGCAACAGCGCATGGTGCACGCCGCAAGCCGCTGCGGTTTCTCCCCCCGCTAACGCGGGGGGCTCTTGGTTGTGCAAGTTGACGTTTGTTCTCACCCCGGTACGGCAGCACCACCTCAAGACCCAAGACCCAGGACCCAAGACCCACACACTGGCGTGCGCACGCTCCTCCATCCCTCCAAGGCCCCAAGCCGCCACCCCCTCCAAGTCTCCGAGGCCTGCTGGCACGCGAAGCGGCAGGCGCACTTTAGGTGCCGCCACGGGGCACGTGGCAACTGCGGCACTTCACCTCTTTGGCCAGTGGGACAAGCGAGGTGTGCTTCATCGGCGGGGCGCCCTGCACACCCGTTTCGTGGCAGGTGAGACAATCGGTGCGTGTCCAGGCCCGCTGGTGATACTCCTTGGCCGAAAGCGTGGGCGGGAATGCTCCGGCAGCGTAGTCGCCGGAGTGCGCGGGCGTCGTCTTTTCGCAGGCGCTGACGGCCACCAGCAACACCAACACCAGCAGGGGCAGGCCGAGGGCAAACGCGCGCATGGCGATCTCCTGCTTGCAGGGCGGATCAGGCTTTTGCCAGCTTCACGGCGCAGATCTTGAACTCCGGCTGCTTGGAGCCGGGGTCGTAGGCGTCGATGGTCACGAGGTTGATCAAGCTGGCGTCGTCCTCCCAGTGGAAGGGCACGAACACCATGCCTGGGCGTGGGTTGGGCACCACGTGGGCCTTGATCACCGCCTCCCCCCGGCGCGAGGTGATGCGAACCAGGTCCCCCGGGGCAATGCCGAGCTTCTTGGCGTCCTGGGGATGGATTTCCACGAACGCCTCGGGCTGGGCGCGGGCCAGCTCCGCCGCACGGCGAGTCATGGTGCCGGTGTGCCAGTGTTCCAGCACCCGCCCGGTGGAAAGGATGTAAGGATACTGCTCGTCCGGCGGTTCGGCCGGTTCCCGGGCCGGGCGAAGCCACACCACGGCCCGCTTGTCCTTCTGGGCGTAAAACCGCACCTGGCCCGGCTTGGCCTCCGGATCGGCATAGGGGCCTTCGTCCAGCAGCGGGTCCTCGCCCTTGACGAAGCGGCGGGCCGTGCCGGGATGATCTTCGCTGGGGCAGGGCCAGCGCAGGCCACGTTCTTTGCGTAGCCGCTGGCGGGTCATGCCGGTAAAGTCGTAGGCCGTGCCGCGGGAAGCCTCGCGCATCTCGTCCCACACGTCTTCGGGCGTGCGGAACTTGGACGAAACGAAGCCCTTGGGCACCACGCCCAGTTTCTCCAGCCGCGTGGCCAGGTCCAGCAGGATATCGAAGTCGGAGCGGGCCTTGCCCGGCGGGTCGATCAGCTTTTCGACCAGCTGGTAGCGCCGCTCCGACATGCCGAACACCCCTTCTTTTTCCGACCACATGGCCGCCGGCAGCACCACGTCGGCCAGCTCGGTGGTGCGGGTGGGGAAGATGTCGGCCACGACCACGAACGGCTTGTCCTTGCGCTGTTTGCCCATCGCCTCGCGGTAGGGCGTGAGGTTGGGCAGCGAGTGGCCCGGGTTGGTGGTCAGGATGAGCAGGCACTTGATCTTGTTTTCGGCCAGGGCGCGGAACATCTCGATGGTGTGCAAACCCGGCTTGGGGGGGATTTTCCCCTCGGGGCAGCCCCACAGCTTCTCCATCTCCCGGCGGTGTTCGGCATTGGTGACTACGCGGCCGTAGGGCAGGAGGTGGCTTAGCGAGCCGGTGTCGCGCACTCCGCCGCAGGCGTTGGGCTGGCCGGTGAGCGAAAACGGCGTGGCCCCCGGCTTGCCAATCTGCCCTGTGATCAAGTGCAGGTTATGCACCAGGTTGTTGGCGAACACGCCGGCCACGCGCTGGTTGAGGCCCATGGTCCAGAAGGACATCGTGGGCCCTTCGACGAAAAGTTGCGCCGCCAGGCGAATCTCCGAAGCCTTCACGCCGCAGCTCGGAGCCACCTTCTCCGGGGCGAACGGTTCCAGGAACTTCACGTAATCCTCGAACGAAACCGCCTGCGGCCGGCCGTCCACCACCGTCTTGAACGTCACGTTCTCCCGGATGAACGCCTCGTCGTGCCATCCCTGGCGGATGATCTCGTGGGCCATGGCGTGCAGCACGGGCAGGTCGTACCCGGGCACGGGCGAGAGGTAAACGTCGGCCACGGTACGCACGGGGCTGCGGCGCGGATCGAGCACGATCACCTTGGCCTTGCGCCCTTTTTGGCGGTTGTAGAGAATCTGGTCGAAGATCACCGGGTGGCACTCGGCCGTGTTGGAACCGATGAGGAAGAACACCCCGGCGTGCTCGATGTCGTCGTAGCAGCCCATCGGCTCGTCCTTGCCGAAGGTGCTCACGTAGCCGCCCACGGCGCTGGCCATGCACAGTCGCGGGTTGCCCTCCACGTTGTTGGTGCCGATGCCGCCCTTGAACAGCCGGTTGGCCAGGTAGCTTTCCTCCGACAAACACTGCCCCGAGCCGTAGTAGGCCACCGCGTCCGGGCCGTGCTCGCGGATGGCCTGGGCAAAACGCTTGGCCACCAGCGACATGGCTTCCTCCCAGGTCGTCTCCACCAGCTTGCCGTTTTTCCGCACCAGGGGCACGGTGAGCCGGTCGGGCGAATGGACCACCTTGGGCAAAAACAGGGCCTTGGCGCACACCAGCCCCTTGGTGGTGGGGTGCTGGGGATCGCCCCGCAGGGCCACGATCCGCCCCCCGCGCACGGCCAGCTGCACCCCGCAGCCGGTGCCGCAAAAGCGGCAGACGGACTTGTGCCAGGAGAGGCCCTCGACGTGGAGATCCACGTCTTGAACCGAATCGCTGCGGCAGCCGGCCACGCCGGCCACGGCCGAAACGGCCATCGCTTGCACGAAGCGGCGTCGGGAAAGTTTCATCCGTCGGGGCTCCTGTGTGGTGAGCGGCAATTCCAAGGGGACACAGCCCTTAAAGGTCGATGAACTCCGGCAACTGCGACTCGTCGCACTCGAACACCGGCCAGCAGGCCAGCACCCCCGGCACAGTGGCCACCTGCTGCTGAAGCACCTGAGCGGCCTGCTGCGGGCTGGCTGCCTCGATCAGCAGGCCCAACTGTCCCGGCAAGTCCAGCTCGAAAGTGGCAACCCCCGGCAGGCGCTCCAATTGCTGCCGCAATTGTTCCTGGCAGTGCGGCTCCACGCGGGCCAGCACGCCTACCACTACAGCAGGCTCTTGCGATCCCGAGGGCCGAGAGCTGTTCATGGGAACCGGTTCCTTCGTCAAGACCAGGGGAAACACGATGTTGCGCCACCTTCGCGCGCCGCTGCGCGGAAGATCAGGAGGTGCAAAACCGGGACCAAATGGCACAGCACGGCGGCGTGTCGGTTTTTTCGCACCGACAGGCGGCAATACCCGAGGGGACCGCGCGCCGCAGCGCGCCGGTATGGCACAATCCAGCCGTCTCTGTGCAGCTTCAAGCCAGACGGAGCCGTTCTTGTTCCAGGGCTTGGACCAGAAAGCCTACGGCCCGGGGGGCCATGTGGTTGTAGTAGCTCCAGCCGTGCCCGCCGGCGGAAGTTTCCAGGTCGCACTCGTGCGGCATGCCCATGCTGGCCAGTTTCATGTGCAGCCGGTCGGAGCTTTCCCACCAGCGGTGGTCTTCCGGATCGCAGGCGAACCAGATGTGCCGCGGCCACTTCAGGGGATGCACGTGCAGCAGGGCCGTATCCTGGCGGCAGCGCTCCTCGTCGGCGTACATGGCCTGAAGCACCGGGTCCCCCTCGCGGAAGCGCGTGTGGAAGTCGATAGCCGGGGCGATGGCCGCCACGGCCGGGAAAAGCTCCGGGAAGCGAAACGCCAGCCGCAGCGCCCCTTGCCCGCCCATGCTCGTGCCCAGCAGCCCCACCCGGCGCGGCGGAAGCTTGTGCCGCTGCCGGAGCCAGGGAAGGATGTTCTCTCGCACATGGGCCTCGGGAGTGAGCTGGGGATCGAACTGGGGACAGACCCGATCCACCCACCAGCAGGGCCCGCCGTGCGGAGCGGCCACCGCCAGCCCGTGCTGCTCAAAAAGCCGCGTAAAGACCTCGTTTTCCACCAGCCGGGCCAGGTGGACCCCGTGCAGATAGATCAAGCAAAAGCCGTGCTCGTGCCGCTGGGACGGCTCGAACAGGTCCACCGGATGCCCGGCGACTTCCACCTGCTGCCAACCGGGGAGCATGGTCGGGGGTTCCTGGGGCGGATGAGCGGTTCGTGCCGGGAGCCCGGGGCTGAGACGCGGGGCTTCGGCTTGGGTTTGCGTGTTATAGCATGAACGGGTCGAAACCGGGAGCCGGCTGAGAGGCCCACCAACCGCCGGCTGACGCCGACGGCTGGCCGGTTGCGAACAAAAATCGACGTTTGTTCTCGCACAAGCGAGCCGCGCGTGTCAACTCGCGGAGCAGGTTCGTAAATCGATGTGATTTTGCCGTTTTTCCTCCGTGAGCTTATGCTCCTACGCTCCCGGATCGCTGTCCAACCGTTGACTCACGCTCGCGGCTCGCCGGAGAACCGCCGGCTAACGCTGGCGGCTCGCCGGTTGCAAGAAGAAACGTTTGTTCTTGGCCGGTGCGGAAGCACCTAGTGGCGAGCCTCGGACTTCAGTCCGGGGAGAGCCGAAGAAGTGCATTGCGTTATTTTTCTCCGTTGGCTGACGGCGCGCGGCTCGCTGTGATGCGGAGAATCAGTCTCTGCTCATGGTGTTGAAGTCGCTTTAATCTCCGCCGACTGAAGTCGGCGGCTCGCCGGTTGCAAGAAGAAACGTTTGTTCTTGGCCGGTGCGGAAGCACCACCGCATGACCCAAGACCCACGACCCAAGACCGCACTCGGTGTTCTACCGGCGGGCCGAGTTGTTCTGAGGGATTTCGTACCGCACGGGGCGCACCGGGGGCGAAGTGGCTCCCGTGGCAGATTCTCGGGAGCGGCGCCGGGCAAACAAGGAAGCGGGCTGGCCGGAAGTGCGCAAGCCACTGCCGGCCGGTTTCCACCCCTGCTGGGCAGCTGCCAGGGAACGATCCTCATTTGCGGAATCCGGCCGGGCAGCTGCCGGGCCGGAGGAGCTTGCTCCCGGTTGGGGCGAACCGGCCGGAGGCGTCGGACTGGCCGGGGCCGAAGGCCGAAACGGCGAAGGGGCCGAATTGCTCCCCGAGGCCGGCCCTTGCGCTCCTCCGCTGGACAAGGGGCGAAACGGCGTGCCGGAGCGACTGCCGCTGCGGGAGGAAGAGCCGCGATAGTCGAACGTCCCATCCGGTGGCACGTAGGGGCTGCTGGACGGCGGCAGGGCGTTGGAGGAAGGGGGATTGGAGCTGGGCAGGGGCTGGGCAGGCCGGGAGGGCGCCGCCGAGGAAGGCGAGTTCCTGGAACCGGGATAATAAGGCCCGGCCGTGGAGCCCCGGGAGGCCACTGCGGCGCTTCCGGTCGTGGGGGGCGGAATTCGCTGCGGCCCGTAAACCAGGTCCACCGGCCCGCTGCCTGTAGCGCAGCCCACCAGGAAAAGCACTCCCACGGTAGCGCAGATTCGTCGCATCCGTCGATTCTCCATGGGAATGGACGCAGCAGCGTGTGTCACCACAGAAAGTCCCCGAATTGGGGAAGGCGGTGCAAGAGTAACGTTTTGCCCTGTGGTGTCCAGAGCGGTTTTCGTGGTGGTATTGCTGGCGCTGCGCGCAGGGGTCCGGATCCCCCGCAAGGGACCAAATGTCCCGTTCCTAGAACTTCAAAAGCGGCTGTTTGGCTTGTTCCAGCTGCCGGACCAAGGATTGCTCTTGCAGGTTGAGGCGATCATCCAGCGAGGAGATCCCCAGTTTGATGGCTTGCCGGGTAAGTTGCGCCACGTTGTGCACGCCGAGCTTGCGCATGGCTCGCGTTTTGTGATTGTCCACCGTGTGGACGCTGCGGCCTAGAATCACGGCAACCTGCTTGACCGTACAGCCCAAACTTACCAATCGGACGACGCGACATTCCATCGGGGTCAGTTTCATGGTGGCAACTTCCTGGGGGATGCAAAAAGTAGCCGTCAAACCATCCCGAATGGCAATCCGAGCCTCCTGTCAAAAATGCCCATTTTTTGCCCCTTATTGGAGAGTTATCTGCATAACGATACCATATATCTTGCTCTTTTTAGGGAAATGCATTCCAAATGTGCACATTTTTAGCCCAAATTGCCCCCCGGCTGGGGATGCGTCGTTCCATCCAATGCGTATCCCCCGCAACCCCGTTCTCACCGGATCGTTTCCTCGATACGGAACCTGCCTTTGATTCCACTGGAAAACCTTGCAAAAACCCTGGGCTGGACCCGGTTGTTGTTCTGAGGTTTCGGGAGCGATTAAACTGGGCGGACCGAGGGATCTCCCCGCCGGCTCCCCGGCGGCAAGGTGCCTTGACGCCGCGGAAGCTTGCCGGCTGGGAGCCTTTTCCCCTGTGGCCCGCAACATGAGAAAGCCCCCCGACCATGCGAAATACGCCTCCTGTTGCCTGGTGGTTTCCGGTCCTGCTGCTGGCAGCTTCGGGCACTTGGAGCGAGGAACCCCCTGGGCAAATCGCCAGTCCCCTGCCGCCAGAACAGTCGCGGCAACTGATGGTGGCCCACCCCCTGGTGCGGGTGGAACTGGTGGCCGCCGAGCCGCTGGTGGTGGACCCGGTGGCTATTCGCTTCGATGAGCGGGGGCGGCTGTGGGTGGTGCAGATGCGCGACTACCCGCTGGGCCCCCCGCCGGGAAAGCCGCCGCTGTCGTCGATCCGCGTGCTGGAAGACCGTGACGGGGACGGCCGCTACGAAACGGCCACCACGTTCCTGGACCAGGTGGAGTTCCCCACCGGCTTGCAGCCCTGGCAGGGAGGGGTGTTTTTGACCCACTCCGGGCGGCTCTCCTGGCTGAAGGATACCGACGGGGACGGCCGCTGCGACGTGCAGGTGGTCTGGTTCCGCGGGTTTGCCGAGGAGAACACGCAGCTTCGGGCCAACCACCCCCGCTGGGCGCTGGACAACCACATCTACGTGGCCAACGGGCTGCGAGGCGGCCTGCTGCAGGCGGTGCGCTCGGCTCAACACCCCAAGCTGGACCTGCGGGGGATGGACTTCCGCTTCGATCCCCGCACGGGCCGGGGGGAGCGGGCCACCGGGTTGGCCCAGTTCGGCCTGTGCTTCGACGACTGGGGGCGGCGGTTCATCTGCTCGAATCGCAACCCGCTGATGCACGTGGTGCTGCCGGCCCGCTTCCTGGAAAAGGCCCCTGGGGTGCGCATCGCCGCCTTGCGGCACGACGTGGCCGCCGCGGGGTTCCAGTCCCGGTTGTTCCCCTTGAGCAGCAACTGGACCACCTCGAACCTGCACGCCGGGCAGTTTACCGCCGCCTGCGGATTGGAAATTTTCGGTGGCACCGCCCTGCCCGAGTCGATGCGCGGCAACGCCTTCACCTGCGATCCCACGGGCAACCTGGTCCACCGGGAGGTGATCCGCCCGCTGGGAGCCACATTCACCTCCGAGCCGGGGCGTAAAGGCAAGGAGTTCCTCGCCTCGCCCGAGGAGTGGTTCCGCCCGGTGTACTGCCTTACCGGCCCCGACGGGGCACTGTACGTGGTGGATATGTACCGTGCCGTGATCGAGCACCCGCAGTTCATGCCCGTGGAGCTGCGCAAGCGGCCCGATCTGCGAAACGGCGACGACCGGGGCCGTATCTGGCGCGTGGTGAGCCGCAAGGCCAGGCTTCGGCCCATCCGACGCTGGCCGGCCCAGATGACAAACGCCGAACTGGTAGGGCTGCTTGAGCACCCCAATCGCTGGTGGCGCAGCACGGCCCATCGGTTGCTCATCGAGCGGGAAGCCCGCCAGGTAGTACCTCGGCTGCGGCAAGTGGCCCGGGCGGGAAGCCCCCTGGCCCGAGTGCACGCCCTGTGGATTCTGCATGGCTTAGGCTCACTTGGCCCTCCGGAAGTGCTGGCTGCCTTGCAAAGCAACAAGCCGCCACTGGTGGAAAACGCCCTGGAGCTGGCCGTACCCTGGCTTGCCAAAGATGAGGCCATCCTCCAGGCCGTGCTGGCCCAGGCAAAAAACGCTGATCCCCGCGTGCGCTTCCAAACGGCGCTTGTGCTCTCCGGGATCGAACTGCCCGGCAAGCTGGACGCCCTGGAACACGTGGCCCTGGCCGGGGCCGAGGACGTGTGGACGCTGCGGGCGGTGCGGGTTTCGGCCGGGGAGTCGCTGGCCGGGGCGCTTTTGGCCCGGTTGCTGAAACGGCTTTCCCGGCAGGCCGCCCCGCAGTCCCCGCATTGGAGCCCCTTTCTGCAACAACTGGCTCGCACCGCGGCGGCCAAGGCTCCCCCGGAGCAGATGCTGGCCGCGGTCGATAAGCTGGACGAGGCGGCTCGGGTGCCGGGGAACGTCCCCCTGGTGCGCCAAGTACTGGCGGCCCTGGTGGCCGGGGGCCTGCGCAGTCCGCGGCTGTGGAACGCCCTGCCGGGGGAAGCCCAAAGGGCCGTCACGCGGCTTTTCGACCAGGCCCGAGAGGAACTCCAGCAGGCTGCCGCCCGGCAAGCTGCCCCGACTCCGGCGGTGCAGGCGGCCATTGAGCTATTGGGCTACGACGCGGCGGGCCAAAGCGAGCAGTTGCTGTTGCGCCTGGCCCTGGAGTCGCGCAACCAGCCCTTGCGTGTGGCGGCCGTGGAGGCGCTGCGCCGCCGCGGCTCGCTGCAAACGTGGCGCAGGCTGCTTACGCGCTTCCGCTCGCTGACGCCCGCAGTGCGCCAGGCGGTGCTGGGCGGGGTGTTCCAGCGCAGCCAGCGACTGCATGCCCTGCTGGATGCCGTGGAGGCGGGCCAGGTGCGCGTCTCGGAGCTGGGGGCAAGCGGGGTGACCCGGCTGCTGCGCTACCCCCGGGCCGAGATTCGCAACCGGGCCAAGAAGCTGCTGGCCGCCGCCACGCCCAAGGATCGCATCCAGGCCCTGGAGCAATACCGCCAGGCGCTTCGGCTCAAGGCCGATCCCCGCCGCGGCAAGCTGGTGTTCCAGAAACACTGTGCCGCCTGCCACCAGGTGGCCGGGGTAGGTACCCGCGTGGGGCCGGACATCTCCGATACCCGCACCAAAACCCCCGAGCAACTGCTGGTGGACATCGTGCAGCCGAACCGGGCCATCGACAACAACTACATCAGCTACACAGCCGTCACTGCCGACGGGCGGGTGTTCACCGGCATCATCGTCGAGGAAACCCCGCAGGCGATCACCCTGCGGCAACAGGAAAACAAGACCGTAACCCTGCTGCGCTCGGAGCTGGAACAGTTGGTTTCCAACGGGGTGTCGCTGATGCCCGAGGGACTGGAACGCCAGATGAGCTTGCAGGAGATGGCCGACTTGATCTCGTTTTTGAAAAACTGGCGCTACCTGCAACACCGTATTCCCGGGGTGCTGGACTCGGCCGCGGGACGCTAGTGCAAAGCCGCCGTCCCTCGGTCCCTGGCAGGTGCTAAAATGACGAACAACGAACCTTTTGCCAAAGCAAGCCAAGGCTGGCCGTTGGTGGCCCAGGCCATCACTCTCGCCTGCCAGGCCCATCAGGGGCAGCTGCGCAAGGACGGCCGCACGCCCTATGTGGGCCACGTGATCCGAGTGGGCTGGGTGCTGGAGCACGTCTTCGGCATCCACGATCCGGAGGTGCTGGCCGCCGGAGTGCTGCACGATGTGATCGAGGATACCACGGTCGATTACGACGACTTGCAGCGGCAATTCGGCACCCGCGTGGCCGACCTGGTGGCCCACTTGAGCAAGGACAAACGCCGGCCGGAACCGCAGCGGGAAGAGGCTTACCACCGGCAGTTGCTGGCCGCCGGGCCGGAAGTGCTGGCCATCAAGCTGGCCGATCTGCTGGAAAATCTCAGCGACGTCACGACCCTCCCCCCGGCGAAGCGAACCGAAGCCGTGGCCAAGTTCCAGGCCACGTTCCAGGTGCTGGCTCCCGCGGCCCAGCGGCACTGGCCCCTGGCTGCTCGATTGGTCGAAGCTCGGCTGCAAGAGCTAGCATGCTAGCGACTTTGGTTTCTATGCATCGAAGGCTGTTTCCGAGAAATCCCGCTGCCTGAAAAGCGGGCAAGAGGAGGAGGCTTTTCCGACTGTTCGGGTGGGGCAAACTTTGGTTCTCGCACCGGGTGGAGCCGTCCTAGCCGCTGCGACGAATTGTTGGACTCTGCTTTTTTCACCGGCCGATAACGGGCTTAGAACCGCTTGTTTCGGTCCCTTCGGCCGCCCAAGAATCCCCCAGCCTGGCTGCTACCAGAGCGGATCACCCCAACAAGGAAACCCGGCAATGAAGCGGCTTGTGCTTTCGCTTTTCGTGCTGGCCACGTTGGCAGCCGCACCCGGCTGTTGCAATCCTTTCTTCTTTAACGAAACCGACCCCACGTTTGCCGACCCGGAGTGTGACTGGACCAAAGGTCCGGTGGGGCTGGTGGAAAAAGCTCGCAAGTGGCATCGCATGGCCACCCCTTCGACGCACTGGGGCCGGGCAGGCGATAGCCCCGTTTGCACGCCGTGTCCTGGCGGCGTGGGCCCGGGAGGGGTTCCCATCAGCCCCGTGCCCGGACAGCCCTCGATGGGAGCGGTGGCCTATCCGTATTACACCAACCGGGGTCCGCGGGACTTCCTCAATTCCAACCCGACGGATATCGGCCCGTAAGGGTGCGTCGGAGCCCCAGCCAAGCCACTACGACGCCGCCTCGATCTGGCTGGACTGCTGAAGAGCGATGATCCACTGGGCCAACTGCTGGGCCTGGCGTTGCTGTCCGTCGATCTGCTTTAGGAACCGAACAATCGTCGGGTTCTCCAGCGGCGTGGTTCCTTGCCTGTGGGACGCCGAGTCCCAGGCCGGATCGTGCAACGCGACCAATTCCGCTTGGGCGTCCTGAAGCACCATGCCGCGATACTGCTCCAGGGCCTGTTGCCAAGTGGCCAGCACGGCCAGCACGTCGCCCCAGTTCAGCTCCGCCGGGG
>JALSGI010000653.1 GCA_026982835.1 Planctomycetota bacterium
CAAAGGGCCTACTACGGTTCTCTGTATCATAGAGAGGAGCCGAACAAGAAAATCATCGTGCTTCTTGATACGGACACGAAGCATCCACAGCAAATTATCCCTCCGGTGCAAACCCAGGTCTTGAAAGATCGTCGTATCAAGAAAATCGTCCAATTCGTCACGATCCTGTTTGCATACGCTCAGCAGCATTTAGAAGCATGGTTTTTTGCGGACGACGAAAATCTTAGAAACTACCTAGGGCGTCCGCTGGGGCGGATCCCGATCTCAAATCCCGACCAGATCAACAATCCCAAACTCCACCTTATCCACTTGCTCCAGCGCCCCTACACCTCCTTCGTCGCCGAGAAGATTGCGCAACGGCTGGACCCTGCCACAATCGCTCGTCGCAGCCCAAGCTTCGCCGGCTTTTGCAGCCAGCTGCAAAACGGCTTCGCGTTTCTCCCTAGCCGCCTGCGGGAACAGGAGGAGTAACCCCGCTGCTTGCGGCTCCGAGACAGGGAAGCACCGCCCCCGAAGCAGAGTCGGGGTGCGTGTTCCCTAGCGGCGGCCGGCGCGGCTGGGGCGGCGGCCGCGGGATTCCCGATCCCGGGAGTCCCGCCCTCGGGATTCCTGGGTCGGCAGCGGCCGATCGGTCAGCGAGTCCTTGGGTTCCTGGCCGGCCTCTTGCAGCTCCTGCAGGGCCTGGCGGCGGCTGAGCTTGACGCGGTTCTGCTCGTCGATGGCGATCACTTTCACCAGCAGCTCGTCCCCCAGGCGGCAATACTGCTCGATGTTGCGCACGTAGTCGTCGCACAGCTCGCTGATGTGCACCAGGCCGTCCTTGCCGGGCAGGATTTCCACGAAACAGCCGAAGTCCTTCACGCTGGTGATGGTGCCGCGGTAGATCTTGCCCATCTCCACCGAGGCGGTGAACCGCTTCACCTGCTCCAAGGCCGCATAGGCCGCCTGGGTATCGTGGCTGGAGACGAACACCGTGCCGTCGTCTTCCACATCGACGGTGGCCCCGGTCTCCTCCTGGATCTGCCGGATGGTGCGGCCGCCGGGGCCGATGAGCAGGCCGATTTTTTCCGGATCGATGCGGGTTTGCAGGATTCGGGGGGCATGGGCCGAGATGTCCTGCTGGGGCCGCGGGATGGTGGCCAGCATGGTGCGGAGGATTTCGATGCGGGCCTGACGGGCACGCTGGAGCGTCTGCTGGATAATCTCCCGGGAGATGCCGCGGATTTTCAGGTCCAGCTGGATGCCGGTGATGCCGGTATGGGTGCCGGCCACCTTGAAGTCCATGTCCCCGTAGTGGTCTTCATCGCCGATGATATCGGTCAGCAGCACCCACTGCTGGTCGGACTCCTTGACCAGGCCGATGGAGATTCCCGCCACGGGAGCCGAGACGGGCACCCCGGCGGCCATCAGCCCCAGCGTGGCCCCGCAGACGGTGGCCATGGAGCTGGAACCGTTGGACTCCAGGATGTCGCTGATGACGCGGATGGTGTAGGGGAACTCTTCTTCCAGGTCGGGCAGCACAGGGGCCACGGAGCGTTCGGCCAGGGCGCCGTGGCCGATTTCGCGCCGGCCCGGCCCTCGGATCGGCCGCACCTCGCCCACGGAGAAGGGCGGGAAGTTGTAGTCGAGCATGAACTTCTTGTCGTATTCCTCGAAGATGCCGTCCACCCGCTGCACGTCCCGCACCGTGCCCAGCGTGACGGTGATCAGGGCCTGGGTTTCGCCGCGTTGGAACAGGGCCGAGCCGTGCACGCGGGGGAGGAAGTTCACCCGGCAGGAGATCGGG
>JALSGI010000654.1 GCA_026982835.1 Planctomycetota bacterium
TGGGCTACAGCCTGCTGGGTACCGCGGTAGGCCTGGCCCTGTTGCTCCCCTTGTACGCCATCGGCGGCATGGGAGCCGGAGACGTGAAGCTGCTGGCCGGGGTGGGAGCCTGGATGGGAAGCACGGTGACGTTTTGGGCCTTTTGCTACTCGGCCGTAGTGGGAGGGGTGCTGGCGCTGCTGATGATGGCCTACCGCCGCACCTGGCAGCGGCACCGGGACAACTTGCTGCTGATCCTCACCGAAATCCTCACCATCCGCGACCCCAACCAGCTGGCCCAAATCGCCGCGGAACGGAAGCCCCGGATGCTGTTGTTGCCGTACGGAATCCCCATCGCCATCGGTTCGATCGGTTACTTCCTCTGGTCGGGAATGCTGCTATGAGACACACCCACCATCTTCCGACTCCGGTTTGTGGCAAGAGCCGGCCGGGGGCTCTCCGCCGGGGAGCCGCCGCGGTGGAGTTCGCCGTGGTGCTGCCGGTGTTCATCACGCTGGTGTTTGGGATGATCGAATACGGGCGGATGGTCATGGTGCAGCAGGTGATCACCAACGCCGCCCGAGAGGGCTGCCGCCGGGCCATCATGGACGGCACCACCGGCCAGGAGGTGCTGGACCTGGTGAACAACTACCTGGAGTCGGCCGGGATCACCGGGGCGACTGTAACGGTTACGCCGTCTGAACCGTCTGAGGCAGGTGCAGGGGAGCCGATCACCGTTTCCGTCTCGGTGCCTTACGATCAAGTCAGTTGGCTGCCGGCGCCAATGTTTTTATCAGGTACCGAAATGTCGGCCACCTGCGTGATGCGCCGCGAAACCGTGGATTGAACAACCTGGGGAACCCGGGGGAAAGGTCCTTCCCCCTGGTTCCTTCCGCTTATTGACCGCCGGGCGGTCCAACCAGGAGTGGAAACGTCATGCGACCCAAATCCATTGTGCTGTTGATGCTGGCACTGGGCTGCGGCGTGGTGGCCTCGCTGGGCATCAACCAGGTCATGTCCCGGGGCACGCCGGTCGTCTCGGCCAACGACACGGACATGGTCTCCATCTACGTGGCCATGAAGGATATCGAGATCAACGACCTGGTGCCCACCGAGGCCCTGAAGCTGGAGCCCTGGCCCAAGGACCGCGTGCCCAGCGGGGCGATCACCAAGCTGGATCAGATCAAGGGTCGCCGCGCCCGGCAGAAAATCTTCGCCGGCGAGCCGGTGCTGGAGCAGAAGCTGCTGGCCAAGGGGGAGGCCGGAGCCCGGCCCACCGATCACGTCCCCCCCGGCTACCGCGTGGTGGCCGTGCGGGTGGACGACCAGGCCACCGGCGGCTACCTGGTCAAGCCGGGGGATCGGGTCGATCTGATCGTGCATGTGAAAAAGAACCCCGCCCGTAACATCAACCAGGAAACCACCCGCACCTTCCTGCAAAACGTGAAGGTGTTCGCCGTCAACAGCGAGTACACGGAGAAAAACGGGCAAAAAGTCATCACGGCCAAGACCGTCTCGTTGCTGGTCACTCCGGAGCAGGCCGAGAAGGTGACCTTTGCCTCGCAGTTGGGCAAGATCGTGCTGGCATTGCGGCCGCCGCAGGACTCCACCAAGGTCCAGACCTCCGGCGTGACCGTGCAAAAGCTGCTCTCCGGCAGTATGGTTGCTGCCGCCCCTTTAATCCCCGCAGACCGGTCTTCCAGCTCGACGCCGACCTCCACCGGGATGGGGCAGCGGGTCACGGAGCTGCTAAAGCTGTTCAAAGACCCCGTCCGCTCCGCCCAACCCACTGCGGCCCAAAA
>JALSGI010000655.1 GCA_026982835.1 Planctomycetota bacterium
ACAAATGTACTGAATACGCGTACAGGGGCGCTGTCTATGAAGTGGATCGCATTTGCTATGACCATGGCGAAGTCGTCGCCGCGTTTCTTTATGGATCGCAGTTTCAGGTTTCCCCGAGCCCGCAGGGACCGTTTCTTGAACTGCCCACCACGCGTCAGAAGCTGGTGGAGGTTTTCGGCAAGCCACGGAAGTGGGTTCGGGTGCGCAAGTTCGGCCCTTGAAGCAAAAGGATGGCCCCCGGCTGCTAGCTGGCTAAACACGTACTGAAGCCGGGGGGCTCGCTGCATCCCCCGCTTACGCGGGGGGCTCTTCTGGGGGCTGAAGGTGCGTGGCTAGCCGGTTCTCCGCCGGCTGAAGCCGGGGACTCGCCGGTTGCAAGAATTGGCGTTGGTTCTTGCATTGGTGCGGCAGCACCGGCGCAAGCCGCATGGCGCAAGCCGCCAGCCGTTTCTCGCCGTCTCCCCGCACTAACGTGCGGGGCTCCTCAAGACCCAAGACCCACGACCCAGACACTGACGTGCGGGGCTCTGTATCCCTCCAAGCCCTCAAGCCTCCAAGCCCCAAGCCCTCCAGGCCCCCAAGCCTCCAAGCCCTCAAGCCTCCAAGCCCTCCCCGAGCTGAAGCCCGTGGCTCGCTGTTCAAGTGCCGGCTGCCGGCGCGCGGCTCGCTACCCGGGCGAGTCGCCACTAGCCTTTAATCACGCCCACGGGGCGCATGCGGGCCACTTTCTTAGCCAGGTTGGCCTGGTGGACCACCTCGACGACCAGATCGACGTTTTTGTAGGCGTCGGGCTGTTCTTCGGCCAGCCCGCGCCAACTGCGTGCCCGAGCCACGATCCCCTTTTGCAGCAGCTCCTGGTCGATCCGTCGGCCCTGGGCGCTGCGCACGGCCTTGGTGCGGCTCATCACGCGCCCGGCGCCGTGGCAGGTGGTGCCGAAGGTCTGCTCCATGCTCCCCGGCTGCCCCACCAGAACCCAACTGGCCCGGCCCATGTCGCCCGGAATAATCACCGGCTGGCCGATATGCTTGTAGGGGGCGGGCACCTCGGGATGCCCGGGCGGGAAGGCCCGCGTGGCCCCCTTGCGGTGCACCCATACCCGCTTCTGGCGGCCGTCGATGGTGTGGGTTTCGAACTTGGCGATGTTGTGGGCCACATCGTACACCAGCTGCATGCCCAGCGACTCCCACGAGCTGCCCAGCACCTCCTGGAACGTCTCGCGGGCCTGCCACATGAGCAACTGGCGGTTGCACCAGGCGAAGTTGGCCGCGGCGCACATCGCACCCAGGTACTCGCGCCCTTCGGGGCTGTTGATCGGGGCACAGGCCAGTTGGCGGTCGGGCAGGCGGATCCCGTACTTTTCCGGCACCCCGCGCAGGCGGCGCAGGGCGTCGTCGCAGACCTGGTAGCCCAGCCCCCGCGAGCCGGAGTGGATCATCACGCACACCATCCCCTCGTGCAGGCCCATGGCCTGGGCGGCCTGCTGGTCGAAGATTTCGTCCACCACTTGCACTTCCAGGAAGTGGTTGCCCGAGCCAAGCGTGCCGCACTGGTCGCTGCCGCGGCTCAGGGCCCGGGGGCTCACCAGCTCCGGCTCGGCCCCGGCGATGCAGCCTTCGGCCTCGGTGAACTCGATGTCCCGCTCAGTGGCCAGGCCGCGGGAGATCAGGGCCCGGGGCCCCTGGCGCATTAGCCGCCGCAGCTCCTTGGGGCTGAACTTGTACTTACCCCCGCGCCCCACCCCGGTGGGCACGTTGCGGAACAAGGCATCGACCAGCT
>JALSGI010000656.1 GCA_026982835.1 Planctomycetota bacterium
GCGGGCGGTCCGGGCCGAAGAACCGGAGCAGGTCCCGCCGGGTGTGGCCGTAGGCGGTAAGTGTGGAGCCGCGAAGATCACTGCGGCTGGCAAACCACCGCTTGAGCCACTGGCCCAGGGTTGTTTCCCGGCCCACGTCCTTGCGAGGGTCCACCAGCTTGCACTGGACCAGCCGGTTGTAAAGCTTGTCGTCCAGCCCTTGGAGCCAGTCCAGCAGCCAGCCGGGCAACGTGGCCCCGGTGCGGCGGTGCTCAATGAGCCGATGCACCCGGTGGTCGAAGTCCTCGGCCGCGGTGCGGCTGCGGCCGATGGTGATGGTCCGCCGGTCCTCGGAGCTGGGATAGCGAAACTGGACGAAGTAGGTGCCGTTCTTGCGTTGGCCGATGGTCATGGTAGGGTCCTCTGGCTAGGGGTCAGGTGGTCAAGATGCTCAAGTTTTTCATGTCATGAGAAACTTGAGCACCTTACCCAAGCAAACCTTGTCTATAGCAGAACACAGCGGAACACAGTGCGCAATAGCGGAACAGGAAAACAACCAGAAACTTGAGCACCTTCCCACAAGATGCTCAAGTTTTTTCCGATATGTTGAGCCGCCAAAACCAACCCTCTGCTTGGCGTTCTGCCACCACGCCGAGCTTATCTTTGGCTCGGCGAATGGTTGCCCAAGCCAGCCCTTCTTGGGCAGCCAGTAGGCGGATTTCCCGGCTGCTCCTCGGGCCGTGGGCCAGGGTGGCCACCAGAAAATCCATCGCCGCTCGCAGGGCCTCAGGCTCAGGCCCACGTTCTCCTTGTCGTGGGGGTCCGGCCAAATCTTCGGCTGTCATATCCACCGGTCCCTGCCACTCTACCCGCGGGGCCTGTAGCCCTGGATGGCCCGGCACTTCCATTTCCCGAAGCACGAAACCCAAGCTCGGCACATCATCAGGGGCCAGGTTACATTTGATCCTGGCCATCACGCGAAGATCAGTTTTGTCCGGGGCTTTGTCGATGGCCCAAACCGCCCGGGCCGCGGCCGTAAAGCCGATGGATCCGCTGACGCGGTAAATGGCCCGGTCCGATGCATTCTTGCGCCAATGCGAGATATACACCACAGCCACACCGGTTTCCTCGGCCAACAGGTCCATTGGAGCAAGAGCGCGGCGCACGTCGGCATTTTTGTGGGAATCGGCCTTGCTGGGCAGGTAGGCTTCCACGGGATCGACGATGACCAAAAGCACGTTGCCCAACTGCTCGATCTTTTGCCGCAACACAAGAGCATCGCGGGCCAGGTCGAACAGCCGCTGGCCATCCAGCGTATCGTCCACCGCCTGGACGAAGTGGATTTGCCGCGGGTCCCCTCCGGCGGCCAGAAAACGGGGTAACAGGGTCCGCTCGGGGGAATCTTCGGCCGAAAGCACCAACACGCTTCCACCGGGAACATGGTTGCCGTCGGGCCAGGACAAGCCCCGGGTAACCCGAGCGGCAATGTCCAAGGCCACCGTGCTTTTGCCTACATCCGGCGCCCCGGCAAAGATGGTCGCCTCCCCTTGGGGAATCCGGCCCGGCCACAACCAACGGACCGGCTTGGGAGTCAGCTGATCGCCACGGACAAGCAAAAGCTGCACCGGGGCGTCCGATTCCCCGTCCTCGGCCGCAGGTTCCCACACCGGCGCCGCGGCGGCCACTTCCTGGAACCACTCTCGCCATTGTTCCGGCTCCGCGGCATCGCCTCGGGGGGGATTCTCTGCATCGGGAGAAAGCAGATCGGCCACGTCGCCGCCGGGGGGACAGCCCTTC
>JALSGI010000657.1 GCA_026982835.1 Planctomycetota bacterium
CCTGCGGGCGGCATTGCTGGATGGAACTTTTGACCACCTTTGGACCACCTGCATCCGCCAGGCCGCCTGAAAACCGCCACAAAATCTCAGCCGCACCCGCTCGGTTCTACGGCTTGACACAGCGGGAGCTTGCGAAGAGCAGGCCGTGTGAAAAAACCGGCGGTGGGCTGTCGGGGGAACGTCGATCCCCCTGCCCCCGTTCCTCCCCGCGCCAGCCACGGCCAGGAAAAAGCCCCGCTGGCCCTCAGATCCTGGGTACGTGTTTAGCCAGCTGGCACATTGCTGATCCGACGCTTCCGTACGTGGTAGAAATAGGCGTTTATTCTTGTATTCTTGCCAACGGCGAGCCGCTGGCTTCAGCTGGCGGAGAAGATCGACATGCGTTTTTTCTTGGCTCTCCCCCGGCTAAAGCCGGGGGCTCGCCGAAGCAAGAACGAGCGTCGATTCTTGCTCGTCACGGCGAGCCGGGAGCGTCAGCTCCCGGAGACGGCAGGGCCGTCAGCCACTGGGAGCTTCCGCTCCGGTGCAAGAACAAACGCAAACACACCAAACGGCGAGCCGCTGGCTTCAGCCAGCGGAGAAAAATAACGCAATGCACTTATCCGGCTCTCCCCGGGCTCCAAGCCCGGGGCTCGCCGGACAAAAATCAGCTCTTTTGCTCTGAAAATGCTCCATTTTGTGCTGGCACGCGAAACACGTACGCGGCGTGGTCCGGGGGCGATTTTTGCTCCAGCAGGCGTTGCCACAACGGGAGGAAAAACTAGAATAGGGGCGCTATCCCAGTTGCGCCCTTAGCTCAATTGGATAGAGCATCGGTCTACGGAACCGAAGGTTGCAGGTTCGAGTCCTGCAGGGCGTACTCGGTAAGTCCTTGTGATTCCAAGACTTGCGACAAGTTTCCGCCAGGTTCCAGGTTAGGGCAATCCCCCTGGGAGGCACTTCCACGCGATTCTGCCCTGTTCCGGGAAATGGTGCAGCAGGGGGTGCAGCAATTTGCAGCGGCTGCTGCACGGGGGTTGTGGGATGCAAGGGGCTGGTTGGTTGCTGGGCGGCTCGGTCCGATAGCCCCGTATGATCTGCCGAGTCCTGCTGCATGGGGCCGGTGGGTTGCGGGGTGGCACGGTGGTAGTGTTCCGCGTGGGTCTGTAGGTAGTGCTCGCGGGCCACGGGTTCGGAGTTGCCGATAACCTGGAAGCTTGGCAGGGGGCTGCCGTTTCCCTTTCTTGCAAGAGGGCTTCAAGGCGTGGTCGATGGTCCGGCCAGGGGGTAGAATGGGGCTGTGTGGCGCGGTCATCCTGCTTTCGGCCCGGCGTGTGGCTGCTCAAGACGGGGCCGTCTGCCCAGAGCGAGAGGACATCGGCCTTGAACGAATCATGGCGCAATCTCTCCTTGGACCAGGACAAGGACATCGACCACGTGCTGGCCGCCTGGCCTTACAAGCCCAGCGCCGTGCAGGTGCGGATCATCCGCACCGTGCAGGGGCGGCAGGTGATGCAGATGCGGGTGGATCTGGGCATTTTGCAAATGGAGCTTCAGGGGCGTCCTGACGGGACCCGGCCCGGCGGGGCGGCCACCTACCTGGACCATCTGCTGGCCCTGGAGTTTCACGATCCGCATCACTTCGAGCTGACCGAGGAGCACTGCGAGGAGATCGACCGGGAGTTCGAGCAATTCTACCATCGCCGTATCGGCTTTCTGGCATTGAATCTCTACGAGCAGGCGGTCGAGGACGCCGATCACACGCTGGCGCTGATGGACTTTTGCCGCCGCTGGGCACGCGACCCGCAGTGGCTTTGGTCGCACGAGCAGTATCGGCCCTTTGTGGTGTTTCACCGGGCACAGGCGGCGGCCCTGGCTGCGCTGGACCGCAACGAGCCGGAAGAGGCGATCAACCGGCTCAACCAGGGACTGGAGCAGATGGCCGAGTTTTTTGCCCACTACGATGCCGAAGAACACTTCGAGGAAGACGAGCTGGTGCAGCGGCTGCAGGAGTTGCGGGAGACGATCCGCCAGGATTTCCACGTGGGGAAAACCTTGGCCGAACAGCTCTCCGAGGCGATTGCGGCCGAGGAGTACGAGCGGGCCGCCCGGCTGCGCGATCAGCTCCGCCGCCGCAAGCAGCAGTAACAGAGGGCTGCCGCAGCTGCGGGGTGCGAGCGCAAAAGCATTTCTCTACTGCGGCTCCAAGGGGCGCGGCGTTTGAGAAAACGAGTCTTCATGCTTTCTGTCCAAGGGACACTCCAGCGCCGAAGGCAGGCAAGACGTTTTGACATTCCCCCCCGCGGCCGTTAAAAAGACAAGCAAGCCTAACCCGTCATCTCCTCGCAGCTTGTGGCGGAGCAAGCCATGACGCAAATGCTGGTCATCGTGCCGGATCGCTGCACCGGCTGCATGCAGTGCGAGCTGGCCTGCGGCTGGGTGCAAAGCGGGCAGTTTCAGCCCTCGCAAAGCCTCATCCGGGTGAACATTTTCGACGAAGAGGCAAGCTACGCCCCCTACACCTGCCTGCAGTGCGACGAGGCATGGTGCATGACCGCTTGCCCGGTCAACGCCATCGGTGTAGATGCTTCGGGGCAGGCCAAGGTGGTGGAGGAGCGGCTGTGCATCGGCTGCCACCTGTGCACGATCGCCTGCCCGTTCGGCACGGTGTTCACCCTGCCGCAGAACGACAAGGCGGCCAAGTGCAACCTGTGCGGCGGCCAGCCGGCCTGCGTGGTCTCCTGTCCCACGGATGCCATTCAATACCTGGATGCCCAGGAGTGCGGCCAGTGGTTCCGCGACTGGGGCCGCCGCGTACACGAGCGATACCTGGAAGAAATCGGTGCGCCTGCTTGATGCCCCTTCCCAAGACCATCGTGTCTTGATCTCCATTTCGCCCAAGGAGCTTCACCATGTATGGTTGGACCGGCAAGTTGCTTCGGGTGGATCTGGCCACGGGCCAAAGCCGCGTGGAAGAGATTCCGGAGGATTGGCGTCGGGACTATATCGGCGGCCGCGGGCTGGCCGACCGTTATCTTTACGAGGAGCTGGACCCTCGCGTGGACCCGCTGGCCCCGGAAAACAAGCTCATCTTCGCCACCGGGCCGCTGACCGGCACCTGCGCCCCGTGCGGAGCCCGCTACATGGTGGTGACCAAGGGGGCCTTAACCGGGGCCATCACCACGAGCAACTCCGGCGGACACTGGGGGCCGGAGCTGAAGTTCGCCGGCTACGATCTGCTCATCCTGGAAAACGCCGCTCCCCGGCCCAGCTACCTGTTCATCTACGACGACCACGTGGAGCTGCGCGATGCGGGCCACCTGTGGGGCAAGGGGGTGTTTGAAACCGAAGACATGCTGCGGGAGGAGCTGGGCATTCCGGGGCTGCGGGTGGCGGGGATCGGCCCGGCCGGGGAAAACCGTGTGCGGTTCGCCTGCATCGTCAACGACAAGCATCGGGCCGCGGGGCGTTCGGGGGTGGGGGCGGTGATGGGCTCGAAGAACCTCAAAGCGGTGGCCGTACGCGGCACCCGTGGCGTGCGCGTGGCCGACCCGGAGGCGTTCATGCGGGCCGTGTGGGCCATGCGGGCGGCGATGGAAGACCATCCAGGACGCAAGTCCTTTGCCGAGCTGGGCACCGCCGCCACGATCGACATGACCAACACCTTTGGCGGGCTGCCCACCCGCAACTTCCAGCAAGGGCAGTTCGAGCACGCCGAAAACTTGAACGGCAACGCCATCCGCGACACGCGCCTTGTGGCCAACAAGGCCTGTTTCGCCTGCACTATCGCCTGCGGTCGCGTTTGCCGCCTGGGCGAACACTCCGGCAAGTACCTGGTGAACACCCACCCGCGAAACTGGAAAATCGCCGGCGAGGGCCCCGAGTACGAAGGGGCCTGGGCCCTGGGGGCCGACACCGGCGTGGGCGACCTGGATGCGGTGCTGAAGGCCAACTGGCTCTGCAACGACCTGGGCATGGACCCCATCTCCATGGGAGCCACCCTGGCCGCAGCGATGGAGCTGTACCAGAAGGGGGCCATCACCGACGAGATGCTGGAACAGGGCATCCCGCTTGCCTTCGACAATCCCGAGGCCATCATCCGCTACACCGAAGCCACCGCCTACCGCGAGGGGATCGGCGACGAGCTGGCCGAGGGGGCCAAGCGGCTGGGCGAGAAGTTCGGCCACCCGGAAGTGTTCATGGGCTCCAAGGGTCAGGAGTTCCCGGCCTACGACCCGCGCGGCTTCCAGGGGATGGGCGTGGCCTACGCCACGTGCAATCGCGGGGCGTGCCACCTGCGGGCCTGGACCCCCGCGGTGGAAAGCACCGGCCAGATGGACCCCCACACGCCCAAGGGCAAGCCGGAATGGGTGGTTCACGAGCAGCATCGCACCACGGCCCACGACGCCACCGGGCTGTGCCTGTTCGTCGGGGCCGCCGGCGGCCCGCTGGAAACCTTCGTGCCCATCACCGCCGCGGCCACCGGGGTGCCCTACACGCTGGAGGACTTCGTCAAGATCGGCGAGCGGACCTGGAACCTGGAGCGGCTGTTCAACCTGCGGGCCGGGTTCACCCGGGCCGACGACAGCCTGCCCAAGCGACTGCTGGAAGAACCGCACAAGACCGGTCCCTCGGCCGGTGTGGTGGTCCACCTGGACGAGATGCTTCCGGTGTACTACCAGTGCCGCGGTTGGGACGAAGAGGGGCGCCCCACGCCGGAAAAACTGGCCGAGCTGGGGCTGGCCTCGCTGGCCTAGCTCCGGACCGCTTGCTCCATCCCCCGTCAAACACCGCACACCCCTAGCAGCAGGTAAACAGCGAACATGGCCAAGCATCATGTGATCGTCGGCGGAGGTCCCGCGGCTACCAACGCCGTGGAAACCATCCGCCAGTTCGACACCCAAAGCACCATCACGCTGGTCAGCGACGAACCGGCTCACAGTCGCATGGCCCTGCCCTATTGGATCTCGGGGCAAATCCCCCGGGAGCACGTCCTTACCGGCGACGAGGACTACTTCCGGCGTTTGCAGGTGCAATGCCGCGTACCGGCCCGGGCCACCAGGCTGGATGCCCAGGCCAAGCAGCTTACTCTGGATAGTGGAGAAACCCTCTCCTTCGATACGCTGCTGATTGCCACAGGCTCCTCGCCCGTGGGGCTTCCCATTCCGGGGGTGGACCTCGCCGGGGTGCAACCGCTGTGGACGCTGGACCACACCCAGGCGGTGCTTCAGTACGTGGAGCAGAACCAGCTCCAGCAGCCGCGGGTGGTGTTCATCGGGGCGGGGTTTATCGGCTTTATTGTGCTGGGAGCCATGTTCAAACGCGGCTGGAAGCTCACGGTGGTGGAGCGCGAACCGCACGTGCTGCCGCGGATGCTCGATGCCCCGGCCGCCCAGATGGTGCAAAGCTGGCTTCACTCCCGCGGCGTGGAGGTTCACTGCGGCACCAGCGTGCAGGAGATTCGCCAGGGACAAGGCACCACCAAGCAGGTGGTGCTCGAAGGCGGCACACAGCTGGAGGCCGACGTGGTGATCGTCGCTACGGGCGTGAAGCCCAACGTGGACTGGCTCGACGGCTCGGGACTGGAGATCGACCAGGGCATTCTTATCGACGATCACTGCCGCACTAGCGCGGCGGACATCTACGCCGCCGGCGACGTGGCCCAGGGCCCGGTGCTCTTTTCCCAGCAGAAGGAAATCCACGCCATCCAGCCCACGGCGGTGGACCACGGCCGCGTGGCCGGGGCCAACATGGCCGGGCAGGATGTAAGCTATCCCGGCTCGCTGGCTATGAACGTGGTGGACATTTGCGGCTTGCAGGCGGCCAGCTTCGGTCGCTGGGACGCCCCCGAGGCCACCACCATCAACAACCCCTCGCGCCACATCTACCGCAAGCTCTGCTACGAGGGCGACCGGCTGGTGGGAGCCATTTTCCTGGGCCAGGCCAGCGACCTGGGAATGCTCAACGACGTGGGCATGGTCAAGGGGATTCTTCAGACCCAAACCCCCCTTGGCCCCTGGAAGCAGTTCTTGCAGGAAAACCCCTTCGACATCCGCCGCGTGTTCGTGGCCTGCCAGGTGGCCGACAAGCTGTGCCGGTTCCGGCTCATCGGCCGCCCGGCCCAACCGCGCGGCTATCGCTACCAGGGCGGCCAGCCCACCGCCACTCCGGGCCCGGGACACGCAAGCTACGTGCAAACCAAGGCCCAGCAAGGCGGTTCGTAGCCCCCCGGGTTGGACGAGCCGGTGTGAGCGTGCGATTGTTTTTGTCGCAGGCGCATCGTTCTTGCAACCACGTGGAGAGCGTAGGAATCACTCGCCGGTTTCTTGAATCATCTGCGAAGCTCACGTTCCTCGGTTCGCCGTCATCTTTCTTGCATTGGAGCGGCAGCTCCGGCGAGCCGCGTGCGTGAGCACGCGGAGCGAGAAGAAAACGCTTGTTTGCGTTTCACCTCCGCGGGCTTGCGCCCGCGGCTCGTTGTTTTGCGCCGGCCGAGGTCGGCGGCTTGCCCAGGTCCTTGTCCCCCTACCCGCCTCGCTGGCTGAGCAGCTCCACCAGCGTGCGCACCATGCAGCCGGTGCCGCCGGCGTCGATCCAGGGTTTGGGTTTGTCCAGGTAGGCCGGGCCGGCGATGTCCAGATGCACCCAGGGGCAGTCGCCCACGAAGTGTTCCAGGAACTTGGCCGCAGTGATGGTGCCGCCCCAGCGGATCTCACTGATGTTCTTGATGTCGGCCACATTGCTTTTCATCAGCTCGCCGAACTCTTTGAACATGGGCAATTGCCACACCGGCTCGCCGCAGCGGGTGGCCGCTTGCATCACCTCATCGGCCAGCGGCTGGTTGTTGGTCATCAGTCCGGCAACGTCGGTGCCCAGGGCCACCAGGCAGGAGCCGGTGAGCGTAGCCAGGTCGATCAGTTGGGCTGCGCCCAGGTCCACGGCCTTGCTCAGCACGTCGGCCAGCACCAGGCGGCCTTCGGCGTCGGTGTTGAGCACTTCGATGGTGGTGCCGTTACGGGCGCGGAGCACATCGCCCAGTTTCATCGAGTTGCCGCTGGGCAGGTTTTCCACCAGGCCCACCAGACCCAGCACGTTCACCGGCAGCTTGAGCTTCGCGGCGGCAAGCAGCGTGCCGGCCACGGCGGCGGCCCCGGCCATGTCGCATTTCATGGTCTTCATGCTGTCGGAACTTTTGAGCGACAGCCCGCCGGAGTCGAACGTAACCCCCTTGCCCACCAGGGCCAGGGGGGCCTGGTCCTCCGGCCCGCCGCTCCAGCGCAAGATCACCAGCCGCGGGGGCCGCTGCGATCCCCGGCCCACGGCCAGCATGGCTCCAAAGCCTTCGGCCTCCAGTTGCTTTTCGTCCATCACTTCCACCGCCAGCCCGACTTGGGGACCAAGCTCGGCCAGTTGCCGGGCCATCGACTCCGGGTAGATGACATCCGGCGGCTGGTTCACTAGCTCCCGGGCCAGGTTCACCGCTTCGGCCAGGGTCTCCCCGGGAGCGAAGGCTTCCTGGGGTCCTTGCCAGAGGATGTGTTCCAGCGGGTACAGCTTTTTCTCGGCCCGATAGAGATCCTGCCCCCGACTGCCCACCAGGGCACCGGCCACGCCGTGTTGGTGGGCCTGGGCGTCCCAGCTTGGGTCCAGGTAGAAGGCCACCTGGCCCCGGGGTTTTCCGGCCACGGCCTTGGCCCCGGCCCCGGCGGCGCGGAACGCCCGGGCCACGGGTGAGTAGTCCTCATCCTCCAGCCCCACCAGCACCACCAGCGGCACGTTCATCCCCGGGGGCGAAAACAGCCGGAACGTGGAAGCCAGCTTCGGTTTCCATTCCTCTTGCTCCAGCAGCCGCAAGACGAGCCCTCTGGTCAGCTCATCCAGTTGCCGGGCTGCCGGGGTGGAGAGCTTGGCATCCACGCCCACGACCACGGCATCGGCTTGCAGCTCCACAAGATTTTCTGGTGCCGGTTGGATGGGCATCGGGGGTTTCCTTTCCGTGGTAAGATGTTCGGGGAATTCGGCTCGCTTGCGGCACAAGAGGGCATTGCCTACCGCACCACTGGCCAAAGCAGCCTGTTGCGTGCGGCTCATTCTAACCGGGCTTTTCCCGGGGGAACAAGCAGCCCCGGCGGCAGTTTTGTAAACCAAGCGGCGTGTCGATAAACTGAAAAAGTTCCGGGAAGTACCGTCGCGGAAAGCGTTTCCAAGAAAGGGGTGGCATGTCGGATGCGGATCGGTCCTGGAGCCGCTGGCTGGTGCGGCTGCTGAGTTGGGACGGGTTGTTGCCGCTTGGCTGCTGGGGCGTGATCTGGGTGGTGCACCAGGTTTTTCTTCAGCGGCGGGGGATCGTGGAACTGACGGCCATCGTTCTGCCCACGGCGGCGTTTATTGTACGAATGGTGGTCGGTTGGCGCAGTTTTCGAGTTGGAGCTCCTCCCGAGTGGGCACGGTCGGGCCATTTCCTGTTGAAGTTCCTGGGAGGGTGGGTAATTACGCTTCGGCTGGTACTCTTTTTCCTGGGATTGGCCACCTTGGCTTTCCTGGACGCGATGGTTGCCCTGCGGCCGTTGATTCCGGGAATGGCCCAAAACCCGGTAGCATTTCAAATCAACTTTGTGGTTTTTTACGGCATCTATTTCCTTTGCATGGCGGTGGTCACCTTGCCTGTGCTGCAACCAGGGGCTGACGTCGAGCGACGATCTCCCTGGCTTACAAAGACGGCCCCCGTGGCTACGGCCCTGGTGACGGCGGCACGTGCGGGGAGACTTCGACCGGTGGACTGGCGCCACTGGGCGGAGAGTGCCTTTTCTACCGGAAAGCTCCAGGAATCCTGGCTGCCCTTGGTGGCCCAAGCCCAAACTGAAGAAGAACTCTACCGTGCCGCCCTGCCGCGGGTGTTCGCGGAGCGGGCAGAAGAATCTCTGCTGATCCAAGCTACCCTGGGCCATCTCTGGGAACGGTGTCGGAAGGGGGAACTGTCCCTGGCGGAGTTTCTCCACCAGGCGGCCGAGCTGTGCTACTACGAGTGGGTCCTTTTTAGCCACGAGGAATTTGATGCCCTGGCCCAAATGCTGGAGCGATCCGGCCCAAGATATGTAGAAAAGGAACTCAAGCGGATGCTTGAATTTCCCGTCCAGCTTGCGCAAAAGTATTGGAACCTGCTCCGGCGATTCGCCGACGTGCTTCCGTAGAAGTTTCAATACCAAAGCAAAAATCTCAATTATAAATATTGAGAAATATTTTTAGATTCCTCCGGAGATCAGCTTGAGCGGGTCGCGCACCACCGGAACCTGCGGACTCCAGAGCACTTCGGCCGCTTCCACCCCCGCGGCCGCCCCGGCCTGTATGGCAAATGCCTCCACGCGTCGCAACACGTACTGCTTCTCGGGCGGAAACTGCGTGCGGTAGCAGCGGATCGCCTCCAGCTTCGTTGGCAGCGTGTCGCTGATGTCCACAGTGATCCGGTGCACCTCCGGAGCCGGTTGCCAGATGGTAAAGCCAAGCGGGTAATAGAGGAGATGGGCCACGCGATGCGGGGGGAGTCCGTCGAACTGGTCGTCCCACTTGGTCAAGCGGCTGGTGAACACGGCCGCTTCGGTAATCAGCACCGCCTGCCAGTGGTCCGGCGAGGCAAGCGGGGTGCGGTTCCCCAGCGAAAGCACCACCTGCGGCCGGTAGCGGCGCAGCACCTTGGCCAGTTCCCGCCGGGCTTCCCAGCTGTCCAGCAACCGCCGGTTGGGAAGCTCCAGCGTCACTCGCTCCACGGCCCCGAGCACCTGGGCTGCGGCTTGGGCTTCCTGCAGCCGCACTTCGGGCCCGGGGGAGCCGGGCGTTGGCTCACCGTCGGTCAGATCGACGATCCCCACCCGGTAGCCTAGCCGGGCCAGCAACGCCAGCGTGCCCCCGCAGCCGATCTCCACATCGTCCGGGTGGGCTCCCACGGCGGCCACGTGCCAGGGTTCGGGCAACTCGGGCTGAGTCATGCTTTCTCCTGGGGTTTGAGAAACAGCGAGCGATACACCGGCTTGCCCTGCAGTCGGGCTTTGCGCTCGTAGTTGGTGTGGTAGTCCAGGTCGTGCCGGGCCGGGCGCTGGGCCACAGGGATGGGGCCCTGCAGCCGGGTAACTTGGGCCAGCAGTTCCAGGGTTTCGTCGAAGTAGTCTTTCACGTCGGTCCAGAAGTGCAAGGCTCCGCCGGACTGGAGCACCCGCTCTACGTCGCGCAAGAACGGCTCCACCATCACCCGGCGCTTGCGGTGTCGTTTCTTCCACCAGGGGTCGGGAAAATACACATGCACCGCCGCCAGCGACTGGTCGGAAAACACCTCGCGGAACACCCACAACGCGTCGCCGAAGACTACGCGGGCGTTGGGCAAGCCGCGTTTGGCCACCCGGGCGGCCGAGTAGGCGGCAAAGTTATACTGCTTCTCGATGCCCAAGTAGTTCCGTTCCGGATGTTCCAATGCCGCCTGGAGCAGAAACATCCCCTTGCCGCAGCCCACGTCCACCTCCACCGGCCCGGGCTGGGGAAACACCACCGCGGCGTCCCACGGACGCGGCAGGCGATCCATGTGCCACAGGTGCTGGCTTAAGTCCAGCGAAGGATCCGGCTTGCGAACGCTTCCTCGACCCATCGTGCCCACGAGGGAAATCTTTCCAAGGGTGTCGTCGATTGCAGGGAAGGTCTGCCGGACGGTTTACCAGTCCAGCACGTAGGCGAACACCAGCGGGGCCACCAGCGAGGCATCGGAGTTGATCATGTAACGCTGGCTGTTGGTGTCCAGTTTGCCCCAGGTAATTTTTTCGTTGGGCACCGCCCCGGAATAGGAGCCGTAGCTGGTAGTCGAGTCGCTGATCTGGCAGAAGTAGGACCAGTAGGGAACCTTGATCCGCATGTCCTGGATAAGCAGGGGGACAGCACAGATGGCAAAGTCGCCGGCGATCCCCCCGCCGATCTGGAAAAAGCCGATCGGATGCTCGCGGGAGTTTTCCAAGTACCACTGGGCCAGCAGCTCCATCTGCTCAAAGCCGTTTTTCCAGGCCGAATAGCCCTTGAGTTTCTTTTCATACACCCAGGAGACCACCACGTTGCCGGTGGTGGAATCCTCGAAGCCGGGGGTGAAGATGGGCAAGTTTTTCTGGCTGGCGGCCACCACCCAGGAGTCGCGGGGGTCAATCTGGTAAAACGGCTCCAAGCCGCCGGAGCGGATCATCTGGTAAAAGTACTCGTAGGGGAAGTGTCGCCGTCCCTGGGCTTCGGCCTGTTGCACCAGGGGGAGCATCACCGCCTCGATCCGCCGAAAGGCTTCGTTTTCGGGGATGCAGGTGTCGGTCACCCGGTTGTAGCCTTGGCGGAACAGCTCGGTTTCTTCCTCGGGGGTGAGATCGCGGTAGTGCGGCACGCGGCGATAGTGTTCGTGGGCCACCAGGTTGTAGATGTCTTCTTCCAGGTTGGCGGCCGTGCAGCAAACGGCGTGGATTTTGTCCCGGCGGATCATTTCCGCCAGCGAGACTCCCAGCTCGGCGGTGCTCATCGCCCCGGCCATGGCCAGGAACATCTTGCCTCCCTGGTCCAGCAGCCGCCGCCAGCCGCGGGCCGCGTCGAGAGTTTCGCGGGCGTTGAAGTGGCGGAAATGGCGTTCCATGAACTGGGCCACGGTTCCCACCGCAGTACCTCCTTTCGGGCGCGATGCATCGGGGCACAAGGGGCGTGTGGCGGAGCCGGGAATCAGCTTCCACGCCAGGCACAGAAACCGGGCGTGTCCCTATCCTAGAGCTTGCCCTGGGGCCGGTCCAGCGGCTCGGCAAGGGGGTTCCGGGGCGGAAAACCGGGGCCGCCGGGGAGCCAACAGGCGTGTTTTCCCGGTTTTTTGGCGGTTTTGAGCCAAAATGGCTTGCTTTTTTCGCTCCGAATCGTTTAATCGTCCCGTAATCGGTACGACCGTGGCAGATGGGGCCTCCCCAAGCCCCCGACTCGTGACACAAGGAAGGATGTGAGCGATGGCCAAGAAGAAAGCCGCCAGTGAGAAGAAGCCGCCCACCAAAAGCCAGTTGTTTGCCAACATTGCCGAGGCCACCGGGCTGACCAAGAAACAGGTGGCCGCCGTGTTCGACGCCTTGAGCGACGAGATCCGCAAGAACATCGGCAGGCGGGGTCCGGGCCAGATCACCTTGCCGGGACTGCTGAAGATCGTTCGCAAGAAGGTGCCGGCCCGGCCGGCCCGCATGGGACGCGACCCTCGCACCGGCGAAGAGCGCATGTTCCCGGCCAAGCCGGCCAGCGTGACGGTGCGGGTGCGGGCCTTGAAGGGTCTGAAAGAGATGGTCTAGTCGGCTGCAACGGCTGCACACCACCTGCGAACATAAGACATCCAGCCG
>JALSGI010000658.1 GCA_026982835.1 Planctomycetota bacterium
CAAACTGTGCCTGGTGGGCGCCGAGTTCGGGGCCGTGCTAGGCATGCTCTGGGCGCACCAGGACTGGCAATGGCCTCCGCTGGCCACGGGCAAACAAGGACAAGACGTCAAGGCCCTGGTGCTCCTCTCGCCCAAGCGACGCATGCACGGCATGGATTGCAACCGGGTGCTAGTACAGCCGGTGCTGCGGAACATCCTGGCCGTGTACATTCTGGCCGGAGGCCAAAACACCGAATACCGCAAGGAAGCCGAAAAGATCTACGACATGATCTACAAGTACCGCAGAAAGAAGCTGGAGCGCAACCCTGGCGCCCCCCTGGTCAAACTGCTGCTGGTGCGGAATGTTCGTTTCCAGGGCACCAGCTTGATCCTCCAGCTCAAGCCCGCCACGCGGCAGCAACTGGCCGCCCGGGTGGCCGAGTTCCTCCACGTGCAGGTGCGGCAAAAGGCCATCCCCTGGCAAAAACGCAGCAGCCCCCTGGAAGAAAACTCCGAATAGCCTCCCTCGCCGGCTTGCGGGCTACTCGGTGCGGCCGAAGCAGACCAGGCACATGTCGTCGGCTTGCGCCTGGTCCCCCACAAACTTCTCCACCTCCTGCACGATCTGCTGGCCGGTCTGGTCGGCATTCCCGCCAGCCTGGCGGAGCACTAGGGCGATCTGTTCCAGGCCGAACAGCTCGTCTTTTGCGTTTCGGGCTTCGCTGAACCCGTCGGTAAAGGCCATCAGCAGCTCCCCCGGGGCCAGGGAGATGGTCGCCTGTTCGTACTCGAAGTCCGGTAGCACCCCTACCGGCACCCCCGCGATCTGGTCGGCCACCTCTTCCACCTCCCCGTTGCTGCGCCGCAGCAGCGGCGGCATGTGCCCGGCGTTGACCAGCGTCACTTGATGCTGCTGGGGATCCAGCACGAACAGCACCATGGTCACGAAACGGTCGTCCCAGCCGTGCCGGGAAAACTCGGCGGCCATCTGCGACAGCGCTTCGCCGGGCGTGGGCGAACTGGCCAGAAAATAGCGCAAATCCGAGCACATCTTGGCCATCAGCATGGCCGCCGGCACCCCCTTGCCCGACACGTCCCCCAAGGCCACGGCCACCTTCCCCTCGGGAAGCGCGACGTAATCGAAAAAATCGCCCCCTACGGCCAGGGCCGGAACGTAGTAATCGAAGAACTCGTAGCGGGGCAGCCGGGGGCGATCCTTGGGCAGGAAGCCCTGCTGCACTTCGCGGGCCAGAGCCAGGTCCCGCTCCAGCCGCGTCTGCTGCAACAACCGCAGGTGCATGCGGGCGTTTTCCACGGCGATGGCCGCCTCTTGGGCCACGGTGACCAGCACCTCCAGGTCGGCCTCCTCGAAGGGGCGCCGCTGGTCGGAGGTGTCCAGCTGGATCACGCCCAGCACTTCCCCCTCCCGCGAAAGCAGCGGCGCGCTCATCACCGAGCGAATCTGGAAATCGGCAATGCTTTCGCTCATCTGCAACCGCTGATCGCTGGCCGTGTCGGCCGAAAGCAACGCTTCCTTGGTCGTTTCCACCTCGCGGAGGATGGTCTGGCTGATCCGCAGCGTGGAAATGTCCTCGTCCCGCCGCCGGGAACGAAACGCCCGCACGCTCATGGGTTCCCCGGGCCGGTCCCGCAACAGCACGAACGCCCGATCCGCCTGCAAAAACGCCTTGAACAGCGACTCCAGCACCCGCGGCAAGATCTCTTCCACGTTGAGCGTCCCGGCCAGCTGCTCGGTGATGTCGATCAGCGCCCGCAGCTTGTCCTCGGTGCGCACCTTCACCCGCAGCTGTAGCTCCGAAGAGTGCACTTCCAGGCGGCGAAGAACCTGGGAATTATCCTCCACCAGCGTGGAACCCGTCACGCTCGTCCCCGAGGAAACCAGGTCCTGGTCCGCCTCCAGGAAGCTCAGGGAAATATCACAGATGTCGATCACGTCCCGGTCTTTGAGCAAGTGGGCTTGCTCCACCCGCTTGCCGTTGAGGAACGTGCCGTTGCGGCTTTGCAAGTCTTCCAGGTAGAAGTTTCCCTGGTTGAAGAAGATGCGGGCATGGCGGCGACTGACGGCCCGCGACGGCAACACCACGTCGCATTCCGGCAGGCGGCCGATGATGGCCTCCGCCTGAGACAAGCGAAACTGCTGCCCGGTGCCGGGACCATCGACGATCTGCAAAGTGGCCATGCGTCGTTTTTCTCTCCTTGACAAGACGCTCGCGAACCGGCCATTTGGCAGTTTCCATTATGCCCCACCGCCCCCCAAGGGACAATCTGCCGCAGGATACGCTACGGACACTTTCCCCAAAGGGGTAAAGCCGCCTTCTGTCCCGCACAACGCGCTGCAGCCAGCGGGCAGCATGGGCCGAAGGCTCGCTTGTGCCGCGTCACGGGGCCGCTGCCCGGAAAGTGACAGGTGGCAAACTGCTCCCTCATCTCTTAAGCAGCTGCTGCCGAAAAAGGTTTCTCCTGGCTGACCCGCCTGTGTCAGTCCCTTCATTCATACTTTGGGTCGCAGCCGTAGTGACGGGGCCCGGGGAAAACCACCCGGCAGGTGTCTCCGACCGATCTGCCGGAGTGAATGCTTTCAAACAAGAGGAAGCATTTCATGAGCATCATGATTCGGTGCCCGCACTGTCAAGCACGCATGCGTGTCAAGCGCTTTTCCTCCAGGGGGCGCTATCGTTGCGTGAAATGCCGTCAGGTGTTCCAGGACGGCGTGGTCCCGAACAGCCGTCCTGGCTCGCCGCAAAGTGCCCCGCCGCAACCGGCGGGGCAAGCGGCCGACGGCCAAAGTTCGGCATCGGCTCCGCCGCCCCCAGACCCCCAAGCAAGCGAAGTCTCCGCACCGGCGGCACCTCCTCTGGAGCTGCCGCCCCCGCCTCCTGTGTGCGTTCCCCCGGCTCCGCCTCTCGGGATGGCCGCGGAAACATCGCCTGCGGAACAAACGTTTCTTGTTCCCCCGGTAGAGGAAAAGGAATATTTTTCGGAAACCCGGCTGCGGGCTGTTCAAGCCAGCTTAAACCGGATATACCGCCTGCTGGTGTTTGCCCTGGTGGTGCTGGGAATTGCAGCCGCCGGGAGCGTGGCCTGTGGCGTATTTCTCTTTGTGCAAGGGGAGAAACGCTCAAAAGAACTCGCCAAAATCCACGAACACCAACGTGCGTTGTTTAACGAAATGCGCCCCAAGTATGGGCGTGTGATCGTGGTGGTGTCGTGGAGGTACAATAAGACAATTGGGCATCGCCCAGACGTCAACTCCGCCGTCATCTTGTTTCCTAAAGGGTTAAAGGGCAAACTTTCCCGTTTACCCCTCATCCTGTCGGACGCCCGGGGTTTTATGCCGGAGTACTCCCAGCGCAACGTATATACTGGCTGGGTGGGGGTCGATGGTCGCTGTGTTTTTGGAAAGGTTGATCCTGGAGAGTACTGGCTGCTTGTCATTTCGGCTGCCACCATGTCCTTGACCGGAACAGAATCCCTGGAACGCCAGTTAAGCTCTTATTTTTCCAATCCTAAGTTGTCCGGGCATCAATCCGTTCTTTTGGACGTCGAGGTCGAAGCGGGTGTGGAAATCGAGATCAATCACGACTTTGGCATCACAGAGATTTAGATTGTGTTCTCGTATTGGAGAATTGAAGGGAAGTTTTCTCTCCATGTCCCGTTCCGACAGCCAACGGCGGATCAAACAGGCCGAACGCCTGGCCCGGCTGGTGCGCCTGGCCCAACTGCTGGCCCGGCCCGGACGCTGGACCATCCAGCGCCTGGCCGAGCATTTGGGCGTCACGCCGCGGACCGTCTATCGCTATTTGAACGTGCTGCGTCTGGCAGGCATTCATCCGCAGTGCCGCAAGGGCCAGTATTACATTCCCAAGGATTGCTTCTTTCCCCCGCCTACCCTCTTGCTGGAAGAGGCACTGGACCTGGCCCTCACGGTGGCCCTGGCCCGCTGTCCCGACCTGGGTATCGGTACCGGAGCCCACCATTACGTGGCCCGCCTGGCCGAACGCACCGGACGAGAGCAGAACTTGGATGTTTCTGAGCTGCTGGACCTGGCCCAGGACTACGTCGTGGTCCGCCAGCTGAAAGTGGCCGATCACTCCCGGTCCCTGCACCGCAAGATGCTGCACGAGGTATTGCTAGCCCTGGTGCGGGGGCACCAGTTGCAAGGGACCTACCGCACCCCCTACCAGAAGCGAGCCAAGCGGCTGCGGTTGCATCCGTACCGCTTGTGCCTGATCAACCAGGCGTGGTACCTGATTGCCCGCCCCCAGGAGGCCGAACGAGCCGTCTGTTTCCGCATCGCCCGCTTCAAGTGGCTGCGGGTGCTGGATGACGAAGCGGAGGTCCCCAACCGGTTCGACGTGGAGGAGTTCTTCGGCCAGGCGTGGAGTGTGTATCGCGGAGAGCGGCGCTACCGGGTGCAACTGAAGTTTGCCCCCGAGGCGGCCCCCCTGGTGCAGGAGGTCCGCTGGCATCCCACGCAACAGAAGCTCCACTCCCACCCCGACGGAAGCATCACGCTGGCGTTTGAAGTGGACGGGCTGGAAGAGATTCTCTGGTGGGTGCTTTCCTGGACGGGCCGCGTGCAGGTGCTGGAACCGCCGGAGCTGAAAAAGCAGGTGGTGCAGCAGCTTCGTCAGGGGCTGAAGCTCCATCGTGCCAGGTGAAGGGGCCGGGTTGGTTGTCCGCGCTGCGGCTGCCGGGTATCTTCAAAAGGTGTTTGCACCGTTGCTTGGTGGTTGCGTTGGGCCATCGACCTTGTGCCTTATCCCGTGGGAAAACGACTTGCCATGATGCGCTGGCTTGCGAGTTTGGCATTGTTTGTGGCGGCGATCGGCGCGGGCTGTTCTGCGGCCGACAGCGGCAATCCCTCCTCCGGCCAAGGAAACAATGCGACCAGCCCCCGCCGCTTGCGAATCGCCGTCATCCCCAAGGGCACCACGCACGACTTCTGGAAGTCGGTCCACTACGGGGCGCAGCAAGCGGCCCGGGAGCTGGGCGTGGAAATCCTTTGGAAAGGCACCCTGGACGAAACCGACAAGCAGGGGCAGATCAAGCTGGTGCAGAGTTTCGCCCTGGAAGGGGTGGACGGCATCTGCCTGGCCCCGATCGACCACGCCGCACTGGTGCCCGCGGTGCAGTTCGCCCGGCGGCAGCGGGTGCCGGTGGTGGTGTTCGACAGCGGGCTGGACGGGCCGGAAAACTACGTCTCCTATGTGGCCACGAACAACTACCGCGGCGGCCAGATCGCCGCACGCCACCTGGGCAAGCTGCTGGAAGGCCGGGGCAATGTCATTCTGCTTCGCTACCAGGCCGGCAGCGAAAGCACCGAGCAGCGCGAAGCCGGGTTTCTGGATACGCTCCGGAAAGAGTTCCCCGACATCAAAATCCTTTCGGAAAACCAGCGCGTCAGCTCCGACGCCGTGGAGGCCAAGAACCGCTCCACCGCCCTGCTGCAGCAGTTCGGCCAGCAGGTGGACGGGGTGTTTACTGTCTGCGAGCCGAACAACCGCGGAATGCTGGCCGCGCTGGAATCGCTGCAAATGGCCGGCAAGGTGAAGTTCGTCGGCTTCGACTCCGACCCGCGGTTCGTCGAAGCGTTGCGGCAGGGCAAGATGCACGGGATCGTGCTTCAGGACCCGGTGCGGATGGGCTATCTGGCTGTCAAGACGATGGTGCAGCACCTGCGCGGGCAAGAGGTGCCCAAGCGCATCGCCACCGGCGAGCATCTGGCCACGCCGGAGAACATGGACACGCCGGAAATCAAGCGCCTGCTGTTCCCGGAAAAAGCCGAGTAAGACTAGCCGGCGCGGACTTGGGTCTTGGGTCGTGGGTCTTGCGGTGGTGCTTCCGCACCGGGGCAAGAAAAAACGTTTCTTCTTGCAATCGGCGAGCCCCGAGCTTCAGCTCGGGGAGGCGCGGGAGTCTTGGGTCTTGCGGTGGTGCTTCCGCTCCGATGCGAGAATAAGCGTTCATTCTCGCCACCGGCGAGCCGCCGACTTCAGTCGGCGGAGAAGATCGACATGCGTTTTTTCCTGGCTCTCCCCTGGCTCCAAGCCTGGGGCTCGCCGGACAAGAATCAACTCTTTTGCTCTGGGAACGCTCCGTCTTGTGCTGGCACGCTAAACACGTAGCCAGCTTCAGCCGGCGGAGAACGGCGAGCCGGGAGCGTTAGCTCCCGGTTGCTTCAAACAAAAGGTGACAACCGTTGGTTCAGATTACGCCGCACTCGGTGCGATTTTTCTTGAAACAACCGCATGACGATACGGCTCGCCGGAACGGTAGGGGGCCTAGCCTTTTTTCGGCTTATCGGGCTTGGCCTGCGGTTTTTTCGGCTTGGCTTTGGCGGGTTTGGTTTTTTTAGCCGGGGCAGGTTTTTTGGCCGGGGGCTTTTTCGGTTTGCCGGATTGGGCCTTGGGTTTTTTGGGCGAGGCCGGCTTTTTGGGTTTGGCCTTCGGCTTGGCCGGTTTTTTGGGTTTGGCCTTGGGTTTTTGCGGTTTTTTGGGTTTGGCCTTGGGTTTTTGGGGTTTTTTCTTGGGTTGTGCGGGCTTTTTGGCCTGGGGCTTGGGTTTGTTTTGCGCCGCGGGCTTGGGCGGTTCGGCCGGGGCCGGCTCCAGCTTGATCTGGCCCACCACCACCAGCTCCGGCAAGGCTTTCTTCAGTGCGGCGATCCCCTGCGGGGTAACCTTGGTCTGCCATACGTAGAGGCGGCGGAGGCTCTTCAATCCCCGGAGATGTTCCAGCCCCTTATCCGTGACCTGGGTGCCGTAGAGGTTCAGGTAGCGCAGGTTGCTCAGCCCGCGCAGGTGCTTCAACCCCGCGTCGCTGATGGCGGTGCGTTCCAGGTGGAGCACTTCCAGTTGTTCCAGGTGGGCCAGGTGAGCCAGTCCGGCGTTGGTGATCCGCGTGCCCCGTAGGTTGAGCACCACCACGTTCTTCAGCGCCCGCAGGTTCTCCAGCACCTGGTCGTTGACCAGGTCGGCCTCGATGTGCAAGGCGATATCGAGCCGGGGATCGTTCTGGGCCACCGGCAACACCAGCCCGCCCACTCGCTCCAGGGCGGCAATGGCTTTTTGTTCCTGGGCCGATTGGGCCGGAAGTCTCTGCGGCAGCAGCAACACCGCTCCCAACACGGCCAGCCAGAATGAAGCAATCCCACGCATGGTATGTTCTCCTGTGTGGAAACAAGCCTGCTTGTCTTGACGAACCGGAAGAGCTTACCGGATTGCTCTAGTTTAGTCGCTCCGGGGGCAGGTTCGCAAATGCGAGGAAGATGCAACTTTCGGCGACGGGCCGTTTCCTCTATCCGGCGCTGCCCGTGCGGGGGCGGGCCAGCGGATCGTGGTGCTCGTGCGGAGACGAGTCGATGGCCCGGGGCGCCGGTTCCAGTCGGGCCAGCTTCCGCTGGGCGTGCTGGAAGCAGTGGGCAATGCGGCGGGCCACTTCGTTCATCAGCTCCTGGTCGCTCATGGCGGCCACTTGCTCCGGGGGGATCGGCTCCCCGTAGTGCACCCAGATGCGCCCCAGGCCCGGCCAACGCCGCTGGCGAGGCCACACCTCGTAGGCCCCAGCGATCCCCACCGGCACCAACGGCACTCCGGCCCGGCGGGCCAGCAGCAAAAAGCCCGGTTGCAGCGGCAACAGTTGTCCGTCCCAGGTGCGTTGCCCTTCGGGAAAGATGCCCAGCACCTCGCCCCCTTGCATGCGGCCAATTGCCTCCCGCAACCCGGAAAGCAAGTGCCGCTTGCGGTCAAGCGGCACGGCATCCAG
Organism: Planctomycetota bacterium; assembly: GCA_026982835.1. Classification (GTDB taxonomy): domain Bacteria; phylum Planctomycetota; class Planctomycetia; order Pirellulales; family S012-138; genus S012-138. The sequence continues at coordinate 7,765 of JALSGI010000658.1, forward strand.
CGGGGCGGTCAGCAGCCGAAACAGCCGCGAGCGGTACAGCGTCACTCGGGCCAGGTAGTGGATCCGCCGCAGCGTGGGTACGCCCAGCAACACCGGGTCCAGAAAACTCTGGTGGTTGGCCAGCACCAGCGCCCCGCCCCGCCGCGGCAGGTGCTCCAGCCCCGAGAACCGATAGCGGTAAAGCAGCACCACCAGCATGCGGCATGTGTAGCGGGCAAACCGGTAAAAGAGACGATTGATCCACGATCGCCGGTACGGCGTGGCGGCCTGGGGTGGCATGGTCTGTTCAAGGTGTCGTTTCAAGAGGAAAAATCGCTTGCCTGCTGGGCCAGCGCCAGGGCCCCGTACAGCACCACTTGCTGGCCCAAGCGGGCCTTTTCTATACGATAACTTCCCGCAAGCGGCGGGAACACGTACCGGGCCACGTGCTCCACCACGGGGGCGAAGAACTGCTCGGCCGGGGCTTCCATCACTCCGCCACCCAGCACCACCACTTCGGGGGCAAGCAGGGTGATCACCTGCGCCAGGGCCCAGCCCAGTGTGCGCGTGGCCTGGTCGAGCACCTGCCGGGCCAGGGCGTCTCCGGCCCTGGCGGCCTGGAACACCACTTGGGCGTCCAGGCGGTCCGGTTCTCCCTGGCACAGCTGCCACAGGGGGGAATCTTCGGTCCCTTGCCGGCGCAGAAGCTCCCGGGCCTGGCCGGTCAGTCCCCAGCCACTGGCCAAGGACTCCACCGTTCGGTGGCTTTCGGTGGCCTGGGGCCCTGGGCGCAAGTGGCCGATTTCGGCCGCCGCGTTGCCGTGGCCGTGGTAGAGCCGCCCGGCGACGACCAGCCCGCCGCCGATCCCCGAACCCACCGTGGTGTAGAACATCACCTCTGCCCCCCGGCCGGCCCCCCAGCGGCTTTCGGCCAGCGCCGCGGTGTCGCAATCGTTGGCCACCAGCACGGGCAGGGAGAGTTGCTCGCTCAGCCACTGTTGCAGCGGAAAATCGTCCCAACCGGCAATCTGATGGCTGGTGATGGTGCGACCGGTATGCATGTCCACCGGGCCGCCGAAGCCCGCCCCGGCGGCTTCCACGTGGTGCCGGGCCAGCAGTCCGGCGGCGATCTGCCGAATTTGCTCGCGGATGCCCTTGGCCCCCCGGGCCGGATCCACGCGGCGATGGACCACCTCGCGCAGCGGGGCCCCGTCGGCCGTGCCCACGGCCAACTGGAGCTTCGTCCCGCCGATCTCAATGCCCAGGAACAACCGCTCCTGGTTTGTCGCGTGGGGCATGGGAAGTTCCTACGGGGCTGAAGTTGCCGGAGTGCCGCGGCCCCTACGGCCGATACGCCTCTGCCGGGGCAACTGGTCCCGGGCAAGCACCGCCGGGCGATTTACCCATCATGCTAGGAAAGCTGCGGATTTTGGCAATCTCCCCGGCGGCACTCTCCGCGGCCGGGTTGTGCGGTACAATTGAAACAAGCCCTTGGGGCATGGCCCATCGAGAGTTCCGGCTTGCGGAGAAGTTGCTGCGGTGGAGTTTTTGAGCCCGGGCATGTTGCTCTTTGCCGCCACGGCCGCCGTGCCGGTGGTGCTGCATCTGATTATGCGGCAAACGCCGCAGCGGGTGATCTTTCCGGCCGTGCGGTTCATTCGTCGCCGCAGCGATGCCAACCGGCGGCGGCTGAAACTGCGGCACCTGTTGCTGCTACTGTTGCGGGTGGCGGCCCTGGTGTTGCTGGCCCTGGCCCTGGCCCGGCCCAGCCTCCGCTCCGGCTCGCTGGGTCTGCGGACCGAAGCCCCCGTGTCGGCCGTGATGCTGTTTGATACCTCGCCGCGGATGGAGTACCAGCACCACAGCCGCACGCGCATCCAGCAGGCCCAGGAAACGGCCCTCTGGCTGCTGGAACAACTGCCCCGAGAAAGCGAAGTGGCCGTGCTGGACGGGGTGCCGGGGGCGGGGGGCTATCAGGTCGATCTGCCTGCGGCGGCCAAGCGGTTGCGGGCTCTTCGGGCCAGCCCGCTTGCGGTCCCCCTGGCCCAGCGCGTGCCCGACGCTTTGAGCCTGCTGGAAAACGGCGAACACCCCTACCGGGAACTTTACATCTTTACCGACCTGGCCCGCTGGAGCTGGCCCCGGCAGGCCCAGGCCCAGCTTCAGGCCGCCCGGGCGGCCGTCCGGGGGCTGCAAATCTACTTGATCGACGTCTCGGCTCCCCGGGCGCAGAACACCGCACTGGGGCTGGTTCGACTTTCCCGCACCACCGTAGCCGAAAACACCCCGCTGGAAGTGCAAGTGGAGCTGACGCACACCGGCCCCGACGAGGTGAACAAGGTGGTTCACTTGCGACTGGCCGACGCCTCGGGCAAGGAAGTGCAATCGATGCAGCAAACCCTGAGCGTCCCACCCGGCGGAAGCCAGCCGATCCGCTTCGTGCTGGGGGCACTCTCGGCCGGGGTGTATCAGGGCCGGGTGCGGCTGCTGGGCCAGGACGCCCTGCCGGTAGACGACGAGCGGTTTTTTACGCTCCAGGTCCATCGGCCCTGGCCGGTGCTGCTGGCCGCCCCGGAGCCGGCGCCGCAGCGGGCCATGTATCTGCAAGAGGCCATCGCCCCGGAGCAGTTTCGCCTGGAAAAACGGGCACGCTACGCCACCGAGGTGATCCCCTTGGATCAGCTTTCGGCCGCAGAGCTCCAGCGCTACCGCGTGGTGGTACTGCTAGACCCGTTCCCGCTGGCCGACAAGCTCTGGGGCCGCCTGGCCCGCTACGTGGAAGGCGGCGGCCGCCTGGTGGTGTTTCTGGGCCGCAACGCCCGGCCCCAGCAGGCGATGAACACCCAGGCTGCCTTGCGGTTGCTGCCCGGGGCGTTGCTGGAGGTGGGTCGGGCCCCCGACGGCTCGGTCTTCCTGGCCCCGCAGGACTACCAGCATCCGGCCCTGCGGCTGCTGCGCCCCTTGCAAGAAGAGCTGGCCTGGGACGCCTTTCCGGTGTTCCGCTACTGGCTGCTGGATTCCCTGGCCCAGGACGTGCAGACGGTCATCCCCTACAGCAACGGCGAGCCGGCCCTGTTAGAGCGCCGCCTGGGCCAAGGCGTGGTGCTGGTGATGACCACCCCGGTGTCCGATCCCCCCGGCCGCCGCGCTTGGAACACGCTGCCCACGGGCCTGGAGCCGGTGCCGTTTTTCCTGTTGGCCAACGGGCTGATGGACTACTTGAGCCAGGGCGAAGTGCCGCAACTAAACTGGATCATCTCCCCCGGCTTGAACGTCACCGTGCAACTGCCCGGGGACAAGAAGTACCGGGCCTACCGCTTGACCTACCCCTCGGGATTGCAGGAGATTCGCCGGGCGCAGGGGGAGCCGGGACAACTGGTCGTCTCGGCCCTGGAGGAGTTGGGCAACTACCAGGTGCGGGCCGGCAGCAACCCGCCGGTGGATCGGGGCTTTTCGGTCAACCTGGCCCCGGCGGTGACCGAGCTGAAAGCGGCTGACCCGGAGATTTTGAAAGCCCTGCTGGGCGAGGAGTTTCACCTGGTGCGCAGCCACGAGGAGCTGCGCCGCCAGGTGCGGTTGCACCAGGTGGGCCGCGAGCTTTACGCCCCGCTGGTGCTGCTGCTGGTGGCCATCCTGGTGGGCGAATGGGTGCTGTCGAACTTGTTCTACGGGATGCGCTCTCCCGGCGGGGAGGAAGGGGAGCAAAGGGCCGCGGTGCGTCTCTGGCCGTGGCGTTGGGCCTCCTCCGGCTGATGGCCGGCTTGGGGGCTTGAGGGCTTGGAGGGATCCGGAGCCCCGCACGTCAGTGTCTGGGTCTTGGGTCCTGGGTCTTGGGCAGGTGCTGCCGCACCGGAGCGAGAAAGAGCGTCAACTTGCCCAACAAGAGCCCCCCGCGTCAGCGGGGGGAGGCGGCAGGGCCGCAGCCACTGGGAGCTTCCGCTCCGGTGCAAGAATCGGCTTGCACCATGCGGCTTGCGCCGGAGCTTCCGCTCCGGAGTGAGAACAAACGCTAATTCTTGCAACCGGCGAGCCGCCGGCGTAAGCCGGCGGAGAGCTTGGAGGCGTGGAGGCTTGAGGGCTTGGGGGATGGAGGAGCGTGCGCACGTCAGTGTCTGGGTCTTGGGTCTTGGGCAGGTGCTGCCGCACCGGAGCGAGAAAGAGCGTCAACTTGCCCAACAAGAGCCCCCCGCGTCAGCGGGGGGAGGCGGCAGGGCCGCAGCCGCTGGGAGCTTCCGCTCCGGTGCAAGAATCGGCTTGCACCATGCGGCTTGCGCCGGAGCTTCCGCTCCGGAGCGAGAACAAACGCCAATTCTTGCAACCGGCGAGCCGCCGGCGTAAGCCGGCGGTTGGACGGCGAGTCGCGGGCTTCAGCCCGGGGCTCGCCGTACGTGTTTAGCCAGCTAGCAGCCCGTTGAAAAACGCAAGTTTGGGAGGGCGAGGCTCCTGCCGAGCCGTTTTTTTTCAGAAAATACGTCTAGTCCTGTGACGCGATTCCGTATCGAGGAACATTCTTCAACGGGCTGCTAGCAACCGAAGTTCGACGCCGCGGGCGTCGCAGCTTCGTAGCCTCACGGTCGTCAGACCCCCGGAAG
>JALSGI010000659.1 GCA_026982835.1 Planctomycetota bacterium
CCCCATACGCCACAGCCCCCGCGATGGTTCGATTATAGGGCAAAACGCGACAAAACGAATCGCAGGGCGGCCAAAGAGCAACCGGCTCGATCAAAAACAAGGGCGCCGAGGCGTGCCTGCTACTTTTCCAGCATGGGAAAGAGCCGCCGCCGGGCAGACTCGTCCAGCGGCGAGGCGTACTGGCTCACCTCGAACGCCTCGGCAAACTCCACCTGCTGGCCGGCCGGGCCGTACTGTTCTGCTAGTGCCTGGCGAAAACGCTCGGCCACCTGGCGCGGTCGCTGCTGGTACCAGCGGCGCAGCCAGGCCAGGCGCTGTTGGGGCTCTTGCGGCACCTGGTCTTCGATCTGCTGGTTGTAAGGCAGCCACTCGAACACTTGCGACTCGTGGCAGGCCAGCATCTGCACCACGGTGTCCAGCACGCCGGAGATGTCCAAAACCACATCCGGCTCCAGGGGCACCGGCTTGGTGAACAAGTCGCACAGGTAGGCCACCACCGGATCGCGCCGCAGGGCTGGTGTGTCCTCGCACACCGCAGGCACCGTGACCATGTACGAAGCATCCTGCACGGCTTGCCCCACCGCGCGGTGGTCCGGGTGGTAGTCGTTGGGGCGGTGGGTAAGCACCAGGTCGGGACGGTAGGTGCGGATGGTGCGAATGATCCGCTCGCGGAGCCTGAGGGTGGGCTCCAGGTAGCCGTCGGGAAAATCCCACACCTGGTACCGGGCCCCGATCACTCGCCCGGCCGCTTCGGCTTCCCGGCGGCGGCGCTTGGCCAACTCCAGTCCCCAGGTGCGATGGTGTCCGCTGGCCCCATCGGTTACGGAAACCATCAGCACGTCGAACCCCCGCTGTCGGCACAGGGCCAGATAGCCTCCGGCGTGGAAGTCAGCATCGTCTGGATGGGCGCCCAGGACGAGAATGCGCGGCGGGGCCTGGGACGGCTCGGCTTGGCTCATGGTGCGGCTCCTCGGAGGCGAAGGGACTTTGCAAAACTCCCCCCCAAGTTAGCGCTGCGAGCCGTTTTGTTCCAGGGCTTGCAATCCCGCTTCGATCACCTGGGCGATCCGCTCCGGATCGTAAACGCAGCCCTGCCAGGTGCCGCCGCTGGCCCGCACCAACGCGGCCCAAAGCCGCGTGTCGGCCGGTAGCCCCGCATCGGGGGCAATTCCCGGGTGCGGCTCGCGGGCGGCCAGCACTTGGGCTCCTTGCTCGGGCGAAAGCGGCTCGGCGTCGCTCCCCACGAAGTCCACCTGGCCGGTCAGCCCGCGGGTGTCGATGACGATCCGCACCCGGTCCCCGTCGCGCAGGCGGCCGATGGGCCCCCCGGCCAGGGCCTCGGGGCCTACGTGGCCGATGCAAGCCCCGGTGCTTACGCCCGAGAAGCGAGCATCGGTCACCACCGGCACGTGCTTGCCCCAGGGCAGGTGCTTCAACGCGGAGGTGATCTGGTAGGTTTCTTCCATGCCGGAGCCCAGCGGCCCCCGCCCGGCCAGCACCAGCACCTGGCCCGGCTCCACCGGAGCAAACTCCCCCTGACGCTTGATGGCCGCCACGGCGTCTTTTTCGCGGGTGAACACCCGCGCGGGGCCTTCCATGCGATAGACGCCTTGGGAATCGAGTAAGCCGGGGTCGATGGCCGTGCTCTTGATCACCGAGCCTTCCGGGGCCAGGTTGCCGCGGGGGAAGCAGACCGTAGGGGTAAGCCCTCGCTGCCGGGCTTGCTGGGGAGACATAATGACCTCCTCCGGGGCCACGCCGTCGCGCTG
>JALSGI010000660.1 GCA_026982835.1 Planctomycetota bacterium
GGCGAACCGTGCTACCGGCTCACGGGTTTTCGCCCGCAGCAGGCTCCCGGTGCGCCGATACCAGGCAAGGAGCTGAAACACGACCTGCTATTGCTGATCGAAGACCTGACCGAGTCCTCTCGCATCCCCTTCCAGGAGGCCGGGGAGCCGGTCTGGACGGTGGAGGAGCTGAGTCGGCGATTTCGGGTCTCGACCAAGACGATCAACCGCTGGCGTCAGGAAGGACTGGTGAGTCGGCGTTTTTTGGACAAGGGGCGGAGTCGAGTCGGGTTCCTGGACAGTTCGGTGGAGGCGTTCATGAAAGCCCATCCGGAGCGAATCGAACGAGGAGCCCGCTTCACCCACCTGAGCCGTGCCGAAAAGGACCAGATCATCCGGCATGCCCGACAAATGGCCGCCCGCGGACATACCCGCTCCGACGTGGCCCGTACCCTGGCCCGACGACTGGGCCGCAGCGTCGAGGCTATCCGGTACACGCTGAAACACTTTGACCAGGAACACCCCACCATGGCGATCTTCCCCCACAAAGCCGGACCGCTGACCGAAGAGGACAAGCGGAAGATTTACCAGGAGTACCGCTTGGGTACTTCGGTCGAGGCGCTGGCCAAGCGTTACGGCCGCACCCGGACCACCATCTACCGGGTGATCAACGAGTTCCGCGCCCGCCGGGTGCTGGAGCTGCCCTTGGAGTACGTCCCCAGCCCGGAATTCCAGCGCCCGGACGCCGATAAGGTGATCCTGGCTCCCCTGCCCGAAAGCCAGCAAAAGCCGGCCAAGCTGCGTCGTCCTTCGGGGCTGCCTCCGTACCTGGCCAGCTTGTACGAGATTCCGCTGCTGACGGCCGAGCAGGAGCGGCACCTGTTCCGCAAGTACAACTACCTGAAGTACAAGGCGGCCAAGTTGCGCCAGCAGCTGCTCACCGACGGCAAGCTGGACGCGGCGAAGATCCGCACCCGGCTGCTGAACCAGATCGAGCGCTTGTACGAGGAGGCCGTGGCCACCAAGAACGAGATCATCCAGCGGAACTTGCGGCTGGTGGTCTCGATCGCCAAGCGGCACATGGGTTCCGGCAGCGAGTTCTTCGAGCTGGTCAGCGACGGGAACATGTCGCTGATCCGGGCGGTGGAGAAGTTCGACTACACTCGGGGAAACAAGTTCAGCACCTATGCCAGCTGGGCGATCATGAAGAACTTCGCCCGCAGCATCCCCGAGCAGCACAAGCACCGCGACCGGTTCCGCACCAGCCAGGACGAGATGTTCGCCGCCACGGCCGACCAGCGGAGCAACCCGTTCCAGCTGGAAGCGGCCCAGGCCCTGCGCCAGCAGCAAGTGCAGAAGATGCTGCGGCATCTGGACCCGCGGGAGCAGCAGATCATCCGCCAGCGGTTCGGCCTGGCCGAAGGGACCGAGCCCAAGACGCTCAAGGAAGTGGGCCAGGAGCTGGGCGTGACCAAGGAACGGGTACGGCAACTGGAAGCCCGCGCCTTGAGCAAGCTCCGCAAGGCGGCCGAAGAAGAACACCTGGAGCTGCTGGAACTGGAAGAGTAACGGCCGCCCCAAGACGTGGCCCAACAACCCGGCCCTGGGAAAAAGCTCGGCTTGACCCTCAGGGCCGGGATGTTACAAATTAGGAGAGATGCGAACCGTTGGGGCCTTTCCCCCGGGTGGGGGAAAGCGTCCCTTTTGCTTTCCGCAGCCTGAACTTCCCGCAAGGAGCGGAAGTTCCCGCAGCGGCCAGCGGGGAAGGAGGACTCCCCTTTGG
>JALSGI010000661.1 GCA_026982835.1 Planctomycetota bacterium
AGGCCCGCTGCTGCGGTGCCGAAGGAGCCGCAAAGAGCCTCTGCACCAGCGGCATCACCTCCTCGGCCCTCCGGGCGGCCAGCTCGTGCACACTCAGCCGCACCAGGGTCAAGTTGGCATGGCCCAGATTCTCCACCAGCCGGGCGGTGGATTGCCGCGTAAGGTCCGGCGGAGGAGAGGCGGGCCGGTGGGGCTTGGGACCGGTATAGACGATCCTCCAGATCCGCCCGCGATGCCGGTCGCGGCCCGGGTGATCCAGCGGCACCTCGTAGTGGCCGATGATCCGGTTGTAAAAGTCGGCGATGTAAAGCGCCCCGTCGGGCCCCAGCTCCACATCCACCGGGCGAAACCACGGATCGTCGCAGCGGAGCAGATCGGGCATTTCCTCCCCGCGGTAGCTGGCTCCGCGGCGAAGCAGCCGGTCGCGATTCACCCGCCCCGTGACCGGGTTGCCGATGAACAGGTTGTGGCGGAACTCCTCGGGGAACTGCTCGCCCAGGTAGCAAGCCACCCCGGCGATGGCCGTGGAGCCGTGGGAATGCCGCATCAGCTCCGGCCCGAAACCCAGCCCGTCGTGCGGTCGGCCGAAGCTGGGGTAGTAAGCCCCGGGCAGCAGCAGGTAAGCCGGGCGGCTGTGACAATCGGCCGAATAGAGCTGCCCCCAGCGGTCCCAGGCCAGCCCAAAGGGGTTCACCTGCCCGAAGGTAAAATGCTCCAGGCGGGCTCCCCCCGGACGAAAACGGAATGTGTTGCCCGAGTGCATGACGATCTGCGAGCCGTCGTGCCCCTGGGCGCGGGAGCGATTGGCATAGCCGTGGCAGGCATATACCCAGCCATCGACCCAGTAGCTGAGCGAGTTGATCATGCCGTGGGTGTCGCGGTACTCAAATCCGGTCAGGAGCTTGCGACCGGACTCGTAGCGACCATCACCGTCGCGGTCGCGGTACTGAGACACCGCCGGGATGCTCCACACCAGCAGGCGCTCTTCGACCGGCTCCACGCCGATGGGAATGTTCAGCCCGGTGACCACCCGCTCCACTTGCGCGGCTTTGCCCCCGGGAGCGATTGTGATTCGGGCCACGAAGTCCCGCCCCGGCGTGCCCTCGGGCACCGGGAACGGATACTCCAGCGTGCAGGTGGCGTAGAGCCGCCCGTGGCGGTCGAAGGTGAGGTTGATCGGCTTGGCGATCTGCGGTTCGGCGGCCACCAGTTGGATTTCAAAACCCGGCGGCAGGTGGAACTTTTTGAGCTGCTCCTGCGGCTCAAGCGGCGGCGTACCGGCCACAAACGGGGCGTAGGGGTCCGGCTCCTGGGCCGGCAGGGGGATCGTCCCTCCCGGAAACAGCACAGCCCCAAGGAGCCACCCACACAGCAAAGCCAGCAGCCGCGGCAGTTTGTCCATGCAGCTATGTCTCCCTCTTTGGGGGAAGAGACACAACAAAGCCCCATTGTATCCAGCCCAAGTGAGCCTTGCACCACGGGCACTCCAGTGGCAAACGCCCGCCCTTGGCACCCGCTGGACAAAGGACGCAGCTTTTGACACTTCTGCGGGGCGGCTCTATGGTAATCTGTTGATCTTGAAGCCGGCGTGGCTTGGTTTCCCGCGTGCCTCCCAGGATGGAAATCTTCCGCGATGAGCAGTCCCGTGGTGCAACTGGCTCGGCAGTTGGTGGCCATCCCGAGCGTCAACCCGATGGGCCAGGACGTCTCGGGACCGGAATACCTGGAAGGCCGCGTGACGGAGTTTTTGGAATCGCTGTTCGAGGAGTGGGGGCTTGCTCATTTTCGGCAGACGGTCTCACCGGGCCGGGACAACATCGTGGCCGTGCTTCCCGGCGACGGAGCCGCGGAAAGAGTGCTGCTGCTGGAAGTACACCAGGACACGGTGCCGGTGGCCGGGATGACGATCGACCCTTGGGGGGCCGAGCTGCGCCAGGGGCGTCTTTACGGCCGGGGAGCAGCGGACGTGAAAGGCTCGATGGCCGCCATGCTCTGCGCGGTGCGGCGCTTGCAGCAAGAGGCCCCCTCCCCTCGGCCCACGGTGGTGCTGGCCTGCACGGTCAACGAGGAGTTCGGCTACACGGGAGCCGCCCGACTGTGCCGCCTCTGGCAGGATGAGCCGCACCCGCTGCTGCCCCGAAAGCCGGAAGCCTGCGTGGTGGCCGAACCGACGCTGCTGCATGTGGTGGTGGCCCACAAGGGAGCGGTGCGCTGGAAGTGCGTTACCCGAGGCAAGGCGGCCCATACGTGCAACCCCGAGCTGGGCCGCAACGCCATTTTTGCCATGGCCCCGGTGCTTCAGGCCCTTCAGCGCTATCACCAGCAAGTGCTCTCCCGGCGGGAGCCGCACCCGCTTTGCGGCAGGCCCACCCTGAGCGTGGGGATCATCCGCGGCGGGGTGGCGGTGAACACGGTGCCGGACCGCTGCGAAATCCAGGTGGATCGCCGTCTGATCCCTGGCGAAACGGCCGCCGAAGCCGTGGCCGAACTGGTTCGCTACCTGGAACAGCAGCCGGACGTGGACCACGAACACCTGGAGCACGATCACTCGCTGTTCTCCGGCGAGCCGCTGGTGGAAGGGGCCAATCGTCCCTTGGCCGAAAAGCTGCTGGCCAGCGCCCGCACCGTGCTGCCTGATCGGCAGATGATCGGCGTGGCCTACGGCACCGATGCGGCCGTGATCGCCGCCTCGGGCGTGCCCTGCGTGGTGTTTGGACCCGGCTCGATCGACCAGGCCCACACCCAGGACGAATGGATCGCCCTGGAGCAGCTCCAGCAAGGGGCCGAGGTGCTGTACCACTTTCTGAGTCACTACGCCCGGGAGTGAGTTCGCCCCGTGGTGGGCCGTTGGTGGATAGACGCTTGTTCTCGCCCCAGCAAGCCGCGCGTGTCAACCGGCGGAGCCCATGCGCAAGTTGATGTGGTTTTGCCGGTTCTCTTCCGCTGGCTGACGCTGGCGGCTCGCCGTTCTCCGCCGACTAAAGCTGGCGGCTTGCCGCTCAACCGCGGGCTTACGCCCGCGGCTCGCCAAGCCTCCACGCCCTCAAGCCCCCAAGCCCTCCCGCGGCTGAAGCCAGCGGCTGGCCGGTTTGCAAAAATTGGCGTTTTTTTCTTGCGTCGGAGCGGAAGCTCCAAGCGCACGGCGCAAGCCGCAAGCCGACACTGCTTCTCCCCCCGCTAACGCGGGGGGCTCTTGGTTGTGCAAGTTGACGTTTATTCTCACCCCGGTGCGGAAGCACCACCGCAAGCCTCCAGACCCTCAAGCCTCCGCGCCCCCACGCCCTCCCCGAGCTGAAGCTCGGGGCTCGCCCGACTTGCCAACGGGCAGCTTTGTTCCTTTCCTCGCACCGCGGCGCAGCAGCACGACAACCAACAACGCCAGCCAATAGATCATCGCGACAAAATTCGGATCACGAACACTTATCCGCTGCGTTCGAGCAACCACATAGGAGACGTTGCCGAAAATCGGAAACTTGACGTGCAACGTAGAAAAGAACAGGGCCGGACAGAAAACGATTTCCACCAACAGCTTGACAAGCGGCAAAACGGCGGCAGTCCCCTGCGGGCCGCCGGCTGCTTCGCCGGGCAAACGCAGCCAATAAAGGGAATAGGCCGCCCAAACATAAACGGCCCCCAGGGCGTTATAGACGATGTACCAAGCGGCGAATCGCCTCCAGGAGTCGGGCAAAAAGCAAAAAAGGACGCAGGACGCTCCGATCAAGACGCCCAAGAGAATGAGAATCTCCGCCTCTGCACTCGGGAAGTGCATCGTACTTCCCCGATCAAATGGCGAGTCGGAAAGCGCCGGTATTGGGAAAGGGACCGGAGAGCTTTTCTCCGAAAGCCCCGACCGCCGACGCGTTCATTCTAGCCCCTGTACCAGCACCTCCTCCAGCGGGGGCAGCTCGTGCCAGCGGGCCTCGGGGGCCAGGCGGCGCCAGTGCCAGAAGCGATGGCGGAGCCGGGCCACCACGTCCGGCAGCCGGTCGGCCACGTCGTTGATTTCCCAGCGGTCGTCGGGCTTGCGGAACAGGTGGGCCGCCGGCAGGGGCTCAGGCACCCAAAGCTCGTCTTCCGGCAGGCGGGGTTCCTCTTCCAGTGCTTCTTCTTCGTAGAGGTGCCAGGCCGGGGTGCGCACCGCCCAGGCTGGTCCCGGCGTGCCCAAGGGAGCCAGGGGGCGAGGCTGCGGGTCTTGTTCGGTCCGCAGAAGCTGCAACAGGTCGCGCCCCCAAAGCCCCGGAGGAATCGCCACTTCCCACCAGGCGGCCAGCGTGGGAGCCAGGTCCGGGGGCTGCACTAGATGGGGATAGCGCCACGCCTGGGCCAGGGCGGAGCCGAAGACCAGCAGATAGGGCACGTGCACCAGTTCGCTCCAGGGCGGCTCAGGCTGCCCTTCCAACGGCCAGCCGAACAGGCGATGCAAGCCGGTGGAGAACCCCCGGGCGGAGGCCACCACCAGCATGGTGTCGTGCCAACCCGGGTGAGCCTCCAGCGCGGCCAACAGCCCCCCCAGGCATTGGTCCCACAGCGTCACCTGCCCGGCGTAGGCCCGGCGCAGGCCCAGCAGCTGGTCCGGGTCCGGCTCCTCGGTGAACACATGCCCGGGGACGCGGGCATCCGGGGGCGGAGGGAGCTCTTCCTCGTCCTCGACGTAGCGGTTGCGGAACTCCAGCGGGGCGTCCCACACCTGGCCCAGCGAGCCCAGGTGCACCCAAAACAAAAACGGCCCCCGCAGCCGCTGCAATTGCTCAGCCACCACGGCCAGGGCCTGGGCCAGGTGGGTCTGCTCCAGCCCGGGGGCGCAACTGTCGGCGGCAGGAGCGGGCGGAAGCTCCAGTTGCTGCTGCCAGTGTTCGCTCCAGGGGTGGGAGAGCACCTCGGGCTGGTCGGCGGCCAGCAGCGTTTGTACGCCGCGGCGTTGCAGCTGCTCCAGCAGCCACGGCTGCGGTGCGAGGCCGCCGCTGCGTTGGAAATAGTGGGTGCCGGAAAGCCAGGAGGTATAAAGCTCCGACAAGCTCGTGTGGTCCAGCACCACCTGGTCCAGGCAGGTGCCTTGCCAGGCCAGGCGATCCACGGCCGGGGTGAGAATCCAGCTGTTGCCGAAACAGCCCAGGTAGTTCAAGTGCAGGCGATCCACCACCAGCACAAGCGCGTTTGGGGACATGGGGCTGAAGCCGGAACGGGGATCACGTGGTATCGGCCAGGGCGGCCTCGCCGTTTTCTTCCGCGGCCGCTTGTTCTTCACCGCGACGGCGGAAGCGGTCGGCCACCACCGTATCGAACATCAGTTGGCATCCGTGATAAGCGATCATGGGCAGCAGGGCCAGACCGCCGAAGATGGTCACGTATTCCGAAGCCACGTCCAGTCCCACAAGCAGCGTCTTCTGGCTGCCGGAAAAACCCACGGCGATGCGGTCTTCGCGGGACACACCCAGCCCTCGGGCCAGGGCCACGGCGGTAAACAGCCCCAGCATGTGCAGCCCGTTGACCACCAACACCATCAGCACCAGGTCGCTCCAGGGGGACTGCCAGCCGTTCATGTTGCGGATGACCGTGCCGCTGCGGGTGGCCCCCACGAGCACCATCGTCAGCGTACCCAACTGGCAGGCCACGCCTAGGGGCACTTTGTGCTCGGTGGCCCAGCGACCCACCCGCCGCCACAGCCGCAACCCTTGAGCGGCCAGCACCGGCAGCAGCACCACCAGGGCCAGGCGCTTGATGAGCCGCACGGGGTCCAGCGTGCCTTGAGCTCGGGCGGCCAGTTCGCCCAGGGCCAGATAGAGCCAGGCGGGGGTGACCAGGAAGCAGCTCAGATTGGTAAGCATGGTCACCAGGAGCGAGACGGCGTCGTTGCCGCCGGCTCGCCGCGTCCACACCGAGGCGGTGGCGATCGTGCAGGGCACACTGGCGGCGATCATCACCCCGGCGGCGATCGGCAGCGGCAGCGCCCCGGTAATGCTCCAGGCCAAAAGCGGAATCAGCCCGAACGTCACGCCCACGGCCACCAGCACGGCCTGCGGGCGGCGGATGGCCAGCCACATCCGCCGGGCCTCCAGCGGCAAGGCCATGCCGAACATGACTGCGGCCACCAGCAGCGCTCGGGGCACCTGGTCGGTGTAGGGTTTGAGGGCCGGGGCCTGCCAAAAGCCCAACACCAAGGCACTGACCAGCCCGAGCAAAAACCACCGCCGCCTCAAAAAACGTTTCATTGCCGCCTTGAGAGCAGGAGCCACGAGTGAAGAAAACAACGGTTCCCACGTTAGCGGCAAGGGCGATGCGGCTCAATGGGCCGCAGGCGGGCAACCGGGAGCGCGAGCATGCGGTTTTTCAAAAACGGCGACGAATGTTTTAGCAACCGGGAACTCGTGCTCCCGGCTCGCCGTGGGGAAGCTGGCGTTTTTCGGTTTGGCGAGCTTTTCCCCACTGCTTCGGCTCGGCAGGAGCCTCGCCCTCCCGCTCCCGCAGCTTACGCTGCGGGCTCGCTGAAATACGTTTTCTTGCTCTGGAGCGGAAGCTCCGTGGCGAGCCCCGGACTTTAGTCCGGTACGTGTTTAGCGTGCCAGCACAAGACGGAGCATTCCCAGATCAAAAGCAAGCCGAAGGCTTGCCAGCCTTGTAGCCGGTGGTCGGAGTGAAGCGGAGACCACCGGAACCAGGCACCATGACCCCACCCCGCACCCCGGCAGGGGTGCCAGAAACCAAGGGACCGCTCCTCCATCTGGCATCCCTTCGGGATGCTAAAGGATAAGAAAAAACGCTGCCTTCCGGGGGTCTGACGACCGTGAGGCTACGAAGCTGCGACGCCTGCGGCGTCGATCCTCTGGCTGCTAGCTGGCTAAACACGTACTTAGTCCGGGGAGAGCCGAACACATGCTTGTCGTTCCTCTCCGCCGACTGAAGTCGGCGGCTCGCCAGTTGTGGCACTCCCGCGAGCCGGTAGTCGGAGCGAAGCGGAGCCTGCTAGCTATCCGTGTACGACATCTGCGGCGTCGATTGCCCGAATGCCAGCCCGCTTATTCCTCCGCCTCCTCTTGTTCGATCTGGCGGATCAGGGCTCGTAGCTCCTCGGGGTCTTGCGGGGACTGGTCGAGCACGCTCCACAGCAACAGGTGGCTTTTGTAGTAGCCGTCACAGTACGCAGCATTGCGGACCCAGCGGGCCACTTGCGGCCAGAGGACCCGGGCCAGGCGAGGGTGTTCCTGAGACCAGGTGATCCAGACCTCTTCCCCTTGGCCCCAGCCATCCAGAGCCCGATCCAGCCAGGCAGCAGGCCCCCGGCCATAGTTGTAGAAAGGATGCTGACCCTGAACGAAATGCCACCGGACCTCAGTCGTCCCCTCGACCGATGGAATATAGCCTCGGTCGTTCAGGAACCGGGTCAGCTTGTCGAAGCGGGATCCGAGCTGCACGGAAGGAAGTGGAGCCTCGAACACCACGAACCAGCCGGTGGTGCGGAACTGGAACAACTCCGGCGAAAACTCGGTGCGGGTAGCCCAGCCCAACGGAAGGGGGATTTCCAGCAGGAGAGCGACCAACAAAAACAGGCCCACTCCCACCACACAAGAGGGCAGGAACACCCCAGAAAACGTGCTCGGACGCCTGGGCATCGGAAGCACCTGGGCCGCTACTCAATAGAGAATACTCCACCTCGGCACGGATTCATTGTACCAGCTTGGGAAGTGCCAGGCGCCTTTTTTCCCGGGCGGCTCGTCCTCTATGGCCGGGCAGCGATCACGGCATCTGGCTGCTCAAGCCGCCGGCGGCCGGCAGGTAGCACAGGCGGGTGTAGTCCATCACCATGCGATCGGAGCTGAACCGCCAGGCCAGCGTGCTGATGGAGTCTTTCATCCGCTGGATCCACTCTCGGGGCAGGCCGTCCCGGTCCCGCTGGTAGAACATGGGAATCACTTCCTGCTCCAGCACACGGTAGAGGTTCTCCGCGTCGCGGCGGTCGGTCTCTTCTTCGGAAACGTGCGTGGTGCCCCGGCCAATGGCAAACCCGTTGCGCCCGTCGTAGGCTTCGGCCCACCAGCCGTCCAGCACCGAAAGGTTCAGCCCGCCGTTGAGCACCACCTTCTGGCCGCTGGTGCCCGAGGCTTCCAGCGGTCGCCGGGGGTTGTTCAGCCACAGGTCCACGCCCTGGACCAGGTGGCGGCAGACGTTGATGTCGTAGTCCTCGATGAAGGTGATGCGGCCGGCAAAGCGCGGATCGTGCCGCAAGTTGGCGATCCGCTGGATGAGCTGCTTGCCCGGCTCGTCGGCCGGATGGGCCTTGCCGGCGAAGATGAGCTGCACGGGCCGCTGGGGGTTGTTGAGAATGGCCGCCAGGCGATCCAGGTCGGTGAGGATCAGGTCGGCCCGCTTGTACGTGGCAAACCGCCGGGCAAAGCCGATGGTGAGCACGTGGGGATCGAACATCGTGCGGGCCGCCTCCACGGCCTCCTCGCTCTCCCCGCGGCGGCGACACTGCCGCGACACCCGGCGCCGCACGAACGAAAGCAACAGGCTCTTGAGCGTGAAGTGGGTTTCCCACAGCTCCCCGTCGTCGATCTCCTGTACGGTGCGCCACACTTCGGGGTCGCCCATCCGCTGCTGCCAGTCGGCCGGAAAGTGGCGGTCGTACAACTGCAACATCTGCCAGGCCAGCCAGGAGGGGATATGCACGCCGTTGGTGATGTGGCCGATGGGTATTTCTTCTTCGCTGCGCCAGGGCCAAAGTGCGGCCCACATCCGCCGCGTCACATGCCCGTGCAACGCGCTGACGGCGTTGGCCTTGCGCGAGAGCTTCAGTCCCAGCACGGTCATGCAGAACGGTTCCTCGTGGTTGGTCGGCTCCACGCGCCCCAGGCCCATCAGCTGGTCGTAGGAGATGCCCAGGGCGTCCCGCAGCGGCCCCAGGTGCTCCTCGACCAGTCCGCCGTCGAAGCGGTCGTGCCCGGCCGGAACGGGCGTGTGGGTGGTGAAGACGGTCATTTGGGCCACTTGGCGCATGGCTTCCTCGAAGCTGAGCCCGTCTTCGAACATCCGCTCGCGGATCGCCTCCAGCGGGGCAAAGGCGCTGTGGCCTTCGTTCAAATGGAGCACGCCGGGAAACAGGTCCATCGCTCGCAAGGCCCGCACCCCGCCAATGCCCAGGATCAGCTCCTGGCGGATGCGGGTGCGGTGATCCCCGCCGTAGAGGCGGCTGGTGAGTTCGCGGTCTTCGGGCGAGTTGCCCTCCACGTTGCTGTCCAGCAGGAACAACCGCACGCGGCCCACCTGCATCTGCCACACCTTGGCTCGGATGGGGCCGCTGCGCGTGTCGATGGTCACGGTGAGCGGCTCTCCCTTGGCATCCCGGGCCGGTTCCAGTGGGATGTTCTCCACCAGCGTATCGACGTACTCTTCGCGCTGGTAGCCGTGCTCGTCCAGGTACTGCTTGAAGTAGCCCTGGTGATAGAACAAGCCCACGGCCACCAGGGGCACGCCCAGTTCGCTGGCGCTTTTGATGTGGTCGCCGGAGAGCACGCCCAGGCCGCCGGAGTAGATGGTAATCGACTCGTGCACGCCGAACTCGGCCGAGAAGTAGGCCACGGGCCGGGCCCCCAGCACCCCCGCATGCGTGCGGCCCCAGGTGTTCGTGGCGTTCAAGTACTCCTGCAACCGGCGATAGGCGTAGTTGATGCGGCTGTAGAGGACCATCTCCTGGGCGCGGGCGTCGAGCCGCTCGGGGGTGAACTCCTTGAGCAGGGCGATGGGGTTGTGGTCCAGTTGCCGCCAGCGGATCGGGTCCAGGTCGCGGAAGATATTCACCACGTCCGGCTGCCAGCTCCACCAGAGATTGCGGGCCAAGGCCATGCACTTTTCGTACAGGGCCTCGGCACTGATCCCTTCGGTGCGGCTGGCCGGCACGTGGGCCGAAGCCACCGAGGGCTGCTGCGTGCTGCTCATCGTTTGCTCCTGACCGTCAGATCGCTCCAACTGCAAGGCTCTTTTCTGCTTCCACAAGCGGCGCACTGCCTGGGACATCCTGGCGGCTTGCCAACAGGCAGGCAATCCGCCACGCTAGGGGGAAACAAGCTTGGGAATTGCCGAACATCCTACGCCGTTTGTTGTTTCCGGGCCAGAGAGACTCGCGGGAGTAAACTGAAAAACCCGCTTGCACCGGCAATCCGCGTGATCCACTTGGGGGGTGTGGCCATGCCGGACCAAGAAACACCTGTGATTTCGGTCCAAGATGCCGCCCTGGACGAGCTTTGCGCCAAACTGGCTCAAGGGGCTGCCCGGGCCGACTCCTCGGCCACCTGGCCTGCCGAGCAAATGGACCTTTGTGCCCGATTCGGCGTGTTCCGCTGGTTCCTGCCCCGGCAGTACGGCGGCCTGGGCTGGAGCGAGCCGGAGCTGTTGGAAGGCTACTACCGCCTGGGGGCGGCGTGCCAGACCACTACGTTCATCCTCACCCAGCTTACCGGCGCGGCCCGACGAATCGCCGCCTCCCAAAACGAACCCCTCAAACAGCAGCTTCTGCCTCCCATGGCCCGCGGGGAACAACTGGCCACGCTGGGCATTTCCCACCTGACCACCAGCCGCCGCCACTGGCAACGCCCGCCCATGCTGGCCACCGAGACCCCCGAGGGCTTCCTGCTCCAGGGCATCAGCCCCTGGGTCACCGGCGCCGTGGCTTCCCGGTACGTGGTGCTGGGAGCCGAAACCGAGGACCGCCGCCAGCTGTTGCTTGTGCTCCCCTTGGAGCTGCCCGGGGTGGAGGTAAAACCGCCGCTGGAGTTGGTGGCCCTCTCGGGCAGTTGCACCGGAGCGGTGGAGTGCCACCAGGTGGAAGTGCCCCGGCAGTGGCTGCTGGCCGGCCCCGAGCCGGAGCTGATGCGCCGCGGCGGCGGAGGAGCCACCGGGGGCCTGCAAACCAGCACGCTGGCGTTGGCTCTGGCCCGAGCCGCCGTCGAATACCTGCACCAGCAGGCCCAACGCCGCCCCGAGCTGGCCCCGGTGGCCAGCCGCTTCCAGGAGGAACTGGAACTACGCTACCAGGAGCTGATGGAACTGGCCCGGGGCAACTCCCCCTGCACCAAGGAACAACTGCGCCAGGGAGCCAACTCGCTGGTGCTGCGGGCCACGCAGGCGGCCCTGGGAGCGGCCAAGGGCACAGGGTTTGTGCGGGGCCACGCGGCGGGCCGCTGGGCCACCGAGGCCCTGTTCTACCTGGTCTGGAGCTGCCCCCAGGCGGTGATGCAAGCCAACCTGTGCCAACTGGCCGGCCTGGAGGAATAGCAGCCTGGGAAGCAACAAACAACCACAAGGTGGCCGGGCAGGTTATCCCTGTTGAGCAAAGATCCTTTGCCGCGCCTTTTCCGAAAGTTGAATTTCCTCGAAGTGTGCCGCCGGATAAAGATACCCCTCCGGTTCCGAAGCGTCTTCGTCCACAATGCGAACCAGCCCCAGCTTTTCGGCCTCAGGATCCTCCAGCCGCCGATAGACCTTGCCCACGATCAAACTGGCCGGATTTCCCTGATTGTCCAGGCAAATGACAAACATGGTTGAGGCTGCTTTAGTCCTTGAGAATTCGCTTGATCTTAAACTCTTTGCGACAATTCTACCCCTTACTCCACGCACGGAATATCTTCCATGCACCGCACGCTCATCCGTCATGCCCGGGTGGTCACGCCCCAGGAAGTGCTGGCCACCTCGGTGCTGATCCAGGACGACAAGATCGCCGCGCTGGACGTGGCCGAGCACACTCGGGCCGACGAGGTGATCGACGCCCGCGGACTGACGCTTTTGCCCGGCGTGATCGACCCGCATGTGCATTTCCGCCAGCCGGGGCTGGAGCACAAGGAGGACCTTGCCAGCGGTTCCCGTGCCGCGGCCGCAGGCGGGGTGACCACCGTGCTGGAGATGCCCAACACCCGCCCGCCCACGACCACCCTGGAACGGCTGCACCAGAAGCTGCAACTGGCCTCCACCTGCTGCCTGGTCAACTACGGCTTTTACATCGCCGCCACGCACGACAATCTGCCCGAGTTGCAACAGGCCCGGCGCACCCCGGGGATCAAAATCTTCATGGGCTCCAGCACCGGCGACCTGCTGGTGGACGATCCGGAGGTGCTGCGGCGCATCTTTGCCGAAACCACGCTGCCGATCGCCACGCACTGCGAAGACGAAGCCACCATCCGCCGCAACCGGCAGCGGCTCGGGCAGCGGCTCAGCGTGGCCGATCACTCGCGCATCCGCGACCACGAAGCGGCCCTGCGCA
>JALSGI010000662.1 GCA_026982835.1 Planctomycetota bacterium
CATCGTGTTGGACGAGTACGGGGGGGTCTCAGGCTTGGTCACGATCGAGGACATCCTGGAAGAGATCGTCGGCGAGATCGCCGACGAGTACGACCGCCGCCCCGTGGAAGAAATCAAGCAGATCGATGACCACACGGTCGAAGTGCTGGCCAAGGTACACCTGGACGAGCTGAACGACCAGCTGGGCATCCACCTGGAGGAAAACGGCGACTTCGACACCATCGGCGGCTACGTGTTCAGCACGCTGGGCCGCATTCCCCGCCCGGGCGAGCAGTTACAACAGGACAAATTGCGGATCACGGTGCTGGAGGCCACGCCGCGGCGAATCGAGCGGCTGCGGATCGAAGTGCTGGAAAACGGCAAAAACGAAAACCAGCAGCAGGAATGAAACGCTTGCCGGCGGCTCGCCATCCTCCAAGCCCCCACGCCTCCACGCCTCCACGCCTCCCCGGGCTAAAGCCCGGGGCTCGCCGGTGTGAAACGAAACGCTGCGTTTTGCACACCGCGGCGCACCGAGTATGCTCAAACCAGATGCAATCGGGCGTGCTGTCGAACTGCTTCCACCTGCCAAAAGGAGGACCTGCCATGGCGTCCACCACCCGGCGAGCTTTCCTGGCCACGGCCGCGGCCGCCTCGACCGCCGCCGCTTTACACGCACCAGCCGCCCTGGCCCAGCAGCAAGGTAAAAAACCAAAGCAAGACCAACTCGGGCCTGAGGAGCTGCGCCGGCTGGGCCGCACGCCGCACACCCGCTTTGCGGTCAACATTGAGATGTGGTGGCGTAAGCTGCCGTTTTTGCAGCGCATTGGCCAGGCGGCCCGCTTCGGCTTCCCGGCCATCGAGTTCTGGAACTGGCGCACCAAGGACATCGACGCGGTGGCCCGGCTCACCCAGGAGCTGGGCCTGGAGGTGGCCCAATTTACCGCCTGGGGGTTCCGCCCCGGACTGAACAACCCCAAGAACCACGACCGCTTCGTCAAGGCCATCGAGGAGGCCTGCCAAGTGGCCCGGCGGCTGCGGTGCAAGAAGATGACTGTGGTGGGTGGAGACGACCAGCCGGGCATGACCCAGGAGCAGATGCACCAGCACATCATCGCGGGCCTGCGCCGCGCAGCGCCGGTGGCCGAGCGGTACGGCGTGATGATGATCCTGGAGCCGATGAACATCCGCGTGGACCACAAGGGGCATTGCCTCTACGGCTCGGCCCCAGCCATCCGCATCTGCCGGGAAGTGGGCAGCCCCATGGTGCGAATCAACTGGGACCTGTACCACATGCAGATCACCGAGGGGGACTTGTGCGGCCACTTGCGGGAAGGCATCCGCTGGATCGGCTACCTGCAATTGGCCGACCACCCGGGCCGCAACGAACCGGGCACCGGCGAGATCCACTACCCGCGCGTGCTGCGCGAGGCCTACGAGCTGGGCTACCGCGGCTACGTGGGCCTGGAGTGCCGCCCCAAGACCACCGAGCTGGCCGCCGCCCAGGCCGTCCACCGGGCCGATCAGTGGTAGGGGGCTTGGGTCTTGGGTCCTGGGTCTTGCGGTGGTGCTTCCGCACCGAAGCAAGAATAAGCGCAGCTTTTCACACCAACCGGCGAGCCGCCGACTTTAGTCGGCGGAGGGCTTGGAGACGTGGAGGCGTGGAGGCTTGAGGGCTTGGCGAGATCTGGAGCCCCGCACGTGAGTGCGGGGAGAAACGGAATCGGCTTGCGGCTTGCGCCGTGCGCTGTTGCGCCGGTGCTTCCGCACCGG
>JALSGI010000663.1 GCA_026982835.1 Planctomycetota bacterium
GCTCCCGGGGTGAAGTTGCGAATGTAGTGATAACGCCCGTCGTAAACGCTCCGCATGCGGATGACCGTCTCGTCGATCCGATCCCGGGCACTGAACAAGTAGCGCCGCGGCGGATCGGACCACCGCCCCAAAAACACCCGGCTGTGCATCACCATCGGGCGACGCACTCCGGCCACGGCCAGCGTCGTGGCCGTCACATCCAGCAGGCTGACCAGGCGGTGGCAGACGGCACCGGGCTGGTAGCCCTTGGGGGCCGGCAGCCCAGGGGGCCAGTACACGATCAGCGGCACGTGCAGCCCACTGGCCCAAGGCCAGTGGATTCCCCGGGCTTCCAGTCGCCCGTTGTCGGCAAAAAAGAAGATCACGGTGTTCTGGTGCAGCCCGTCCCGGCGCAGCCGATCCAGAACCCAGCCCACCCGGCGATCCAGCCCGGAAACGGAGTTCAAGAACCGCGCCCACTCCTCCCGCACGATCCGGTGGTCCGGGTAGTAGGGGGGCGGCTGGACGTTTTCGGGCGTGGCGATGCGGGGATGCTCGTCTTCCCCCACCCACTTCACCCGGGCCTTGCCGGCCGTTTTGCGGTCGTAGATGTCGTACTCCACCTCGGGCGTGTTAATCACGGCGAAAAACGGCTGGTGCGAGCGGAGCTGCTCCCACTGGTCGGACTGGAAAATCGGCCCTTCGTTCACGAAATTCAGGTCCAGCTTGCCGGTGCCCACTACGCGGGAGCCAATGCGGCGAATGTTGGCCGTAAAATACCCGGCCTGCTGCAAGCGATGGGTGATGGGGCGCACACCCGGCGGCAGGCGAAAGTCGTCCTCGCGGTGCGAACGCATGTGATGCACGTCGATGGTGGTCTGGTACATCCCCGTAAAAAACGCGGAACGACTCGGGGCGCAGACGGGGCTGGTGGCCCAGCAGCGTGTGTAACGCATCCCCCGGGCGGCAAGCCGGTCCAGGTTGGGAGTGCGCACCTGCTGCTGGCCGTAACAGCCCAGGTCCAGGCTGATGTTCTCGGCCACGATCCAGAGGATGTTCGGCAGGCGCTGTTTTTCCCCAGCCCGGGCCGCAGAAACCACCAGGCAAGAAAAACAAAACAGCACCCACGCCGCCCCCTGGCCTAACACCCGCATCCTCGCCGTCTTTTTCACACCCGAGCCACAAGGCATGGAAAGACTCCTTGCACCGTGGGGAGCTCCGCCGGCTGAAGCCGGGTACGTGTTTAGCCAGCTAGCACACTGTTGGTTCGACGCTTCCGCATGCGGAAATAAGCAACCGGTGAGCCGCCAGCTTCAGCTGGCGGAGAAGGTCAACACACAGGTGTTTGTTCGGCTCTCCCCGGGCTAAAGCCCGGGGCTCGCCGGACAAGAATCAACTCTTTTGCTCTGGGGGGCGCTCCGTCTTGTGCTGGCACGCTAAACACGTACGAAGCCGGTGGCTCGCCGGTTGCGAGAGTTAACGCTTGTTCCCACCCCGGAGCGGAAGCTCCGGCGAGCCGCGTGCGTGAACACGCGGTTTTTCACAAAACGGCACGGAATGCTGCTTTGGTTTAACAGCCCGTTGAAGAATGTTCCTCGATACGGAATCGCGTCACAGGACTAGCCGTATTTTCTGAAAAAAACGGCTCGGCCGTGACCTCGCCCTCCCAAACTTGCGTTTTTCAACGGGCTGCTAACAACCGGGAGCTTACGCTCCCGGCTTGCCGTTCTCCCCCCGCTTACGCGGGGGGGCTCCTGATGATGCGCCTCA
>JALSGI010000664.1 GCA_026982835.1 Planctomycetota bacterium
ACAGGCCACCGCCTGCATGTGCTGCATCTTTCCACGGCACAAGAAGTGCCCGTGATCGCCCAGGCCGCTCCGCTTGTGACCACCGAAGTGTGCCCGCATCATTTGTTCTTCAACGTGGAAGACTACGCCCGGTTGGGCTCACTGGTGCAGGTGAACCCTTCGATCAAAACCCCTGCGGACAACCAGGCGCTTTGGGAGTCGCTGCTAGCCGGGCAGATTCACCTGGTGGCCACCGACCATGCCCCGCACACGCTGGAGGAAAAACGCCGCCCGTACCCGGAAAGCCCCTCGGGCATCCCCAGCATCGAGAACTCCCTGGCGCTGATGCTGGACCAGGTGAACCGGGGCCGATGCACGTTGCGGCAGGTGGCCCGCTGGATGGCCGAGGCCCCCGCCCAGGTGTGGAACCTGGCTGGCAAGGGGAGGATCGCCCCCGGCTACGACGCCGACCTGGTGCTGGTGGACATGAACCTGCGGCGCACCGTCCGCAACGAGCAGCAATACACCCGCTGCGGCTGGAGCCCCTGGCACGGAACCACGTTGCAAGGGTGGCCCGTGGCCACCTGGGTTTGCGGCCACCGGGTCTTCCATCGCGGGCAGTTCGACACCTCGCGCCCCGGCCGGGAGGTGCGGTTTGCCCGGGGCGAAGTGAAGTGAGCCCGCGGCGAGCCGCCGACTTCAGTCGGCGGAGAGCCCCCCGCGTAAGCGGGGGGAGAACGACGAGCCGCCAGCTTCAGCTGGCGGAGAAAAACAACCGAATGCATTTTTCCGGCTCTCCCCGGACTGAAGTCCGGGGCTCGCCAGATGCAAGAGTACACGTTGATTCTGGCGGAGAACAGCGAGCCGGGAGCACGAGCTCCCGGAGCGTCGTGTGGAGTGCGGCGGCTTGCCGCCGCTGTGGCTTCGCTCTGGCTAGCCGGAGCAAATAAAAGCGGAAGCAAGCTTCCGCACTCCAAAGAGCCGCAGCGAGCCGGGAGCGTAAGCTCCCGGAGATGAAAAACAGCAAACCAGCCTCTGCCTGCTGCATTTTCCGCGGGCTTACGCCCGCGGCTCGCGGTGGCAAGAACAAACGTCATCGGCAAAGACAACCGCAAGCTTACGCTTGCGGCTGGCCAATTCAAATTCAAAAGAGCGGCTGGGGCCGTTTTGAGCAACTGCATGCCCGACAACGCGGCTGGTCGCTTCCGGCGGCAAGGGGTATATTTCGGCTTTGGTTTGTCCGCCTGCAGCTTGCCTCCTTTTCCGACCCCCAAGCCGCCCAAGCGACGATGAAAACCGACGAACTGCGCGAAAGCTATCTAAGCTTTTTCGAATCCAAAGGCTGCGTCCGCTGCCCCAGCGACGTGCTCGTGCCCACTTGGGACCCCTCGGTGCTGTTCACTCCCGCAGGGATGAACCCGTTCAAGGACCACTTTCTGGGCCGGGTGAAGCTGGAGTTCACCCGGGCCTGTTCGTGCCAGAAGTGCCTCCGCACGGCCGACATCGACAACGTGGGCCGCACGCCCTACCATCACACGTTTTTCGAGATGCTGGGCAACTTCAGCTTCGGCGATTACTTCAAGCGCGAGGCGATCCACTGGGCCTGGGAGTACCTGACCTCGAAACAGTGGCTGGGCCTGGACCCGCAGCGGCTCAGCGTCAGCGTCTATCTGGAAGACGACGAGGCCTACGACATCTGGCACCGGGAGATCGGCCTGGAGCCGGAACGGATCCAGCGGCTGGGCGAAGACGAAAACTTCTGGCCCGCCAGTGCCCCCAGCAAAGGCCCCGACGGGGTGTGCGGCCCCTGTAGCGAAATCTTCTTCCACACCGATCAGGGCCAGGCCGTGGAGATCTGGAACCTGGTCTTTACACAGTTCAACCGCATCGGGCCCCCGCCGAACAACCTGCACCCGCTGCCCAAGAAGAACATCGACACGGGGATGGGCCTGGAGCGGATGGCTTCGGTGCTGCAAGGGGTGGACTCCAACTTCCACATCGATATCCTGCTGCCCATTGTCCAGGCCGCGGCCGAAGTGTGCGGCACCAAGTACGATCCGGCCAGCGACGCCGGACGGCGGCTGCGGCGGATCACCGATCACGTGCGGGCCTGCACCTTTGCCATCCACGAGAACGTATATCCCGGGCCGAACAAGGAAAAGTATGTCATTCGTCGCCTGCTGCGGCGGGCGGTGCTGGACGGGCACCGGCTGGGCATGCGCGAGCCGTTCCTCTACCGCCTGGTGCCGGTGGTGGTGGAAATGATGAAAACCCCCTACCCGGAACTGCAAGAAACCCAGCAGCGCGTGGCCCAGGTGATCCGCCAGGAAGAGGCCAACTTCTTCGGCACCATCGACGCAGGGCTGGAGCGCATTGCGGGGGTGTTCCAGCAGCTTGAGCAAAGCGGCAAGATCATGGTGCCCGGCGAGGACATCTACTACATGTACACCACGCACGGCTTTCCGCCGGAACTGTTCGAGCAACTGGCCGCCGAGCGGAACTTGACCTTCGACTGGGAAGGCTTTCGCCGCCGCCTGCAAGCCGACGACCAGGGCGTGCAGGTGGAAATCTTCTCCACCGGCCCGCTGGATGCCCTCAAGCGAACCGTGCACAGCACCAAGTTCTTGGGCTACGAGACCACCACCGCCCCGGCCCGCGTGGTGGGCATCATCGCCCAGGACCACCTGCTGGACCACCTGACCGAACAAGGCCACGAAACGCCCATCACCGTGGTGCTGGACCAGACCCCCTTTTATGGCGAAGCCGGGGGACAGGTGGGCGACACGGGCCGGATATACAACGAGCAGATGGAGTTCGAGGTCATCGACACCCAGCGAAGCGGCGATCTGGTGCTGCACATCGGCCACCTGCGCCGCGGCACGCTGCGACAGGGCGACCAGGTCACGGCCCAGGTGGATGCCACGCGCCGCCAGGGCATCCGCCGGGCCCACTCGGCCACCCACCTGTTGCACTACGCGCTGCAAAAGCACCTGGGCCGGCACGCCCAGCAGCAGGGGTCCAAGGTGGACGAGGACTGGCTGCGGTTCGACTTTACCAACCTGGAGCCTGTGCCGCCGGAAAAGCTCCAGGCCATCCAGGAAGAAGTGCGGCAGCGCGTGGCCCAAGCCGCACCCATCACCGCCCAGGTGATGCCGCTGGCCGAAGCCCGCAAACAAGGGGCCATGATGCTCTTTGGCGAAAAATACCCCGACCCGGTGCGGGTCATCACCATGGGCGACTTCAGCAAGGAGCTGTGCGGCGGCACGCACCTGGAAAACACTGCCCAGGTGGAGGCGTTCGAGCTGGTGGGCGAGGAGAGCGTGGGGGCCGGGGTGCGCCGCGTGGTGGCCCTGACCGGCCCCAAGGCCCGGCAGTTTGTCGAAAACTCCCGCCGCCTGCTGGAGCAGACGGCCCGACTGCTGGAAGTGCCGCCCGGGCAGGTGGCCGCCCGGGTGCAGGAGCTTGCCCGCACGGTACGCCGCACGCGTAAAGCCCTCGAACAGGGAACCGCCCAACCCCAGGACACCCAACTGCCGCCGCTGGAGAAAAAAGAGACCGGCTCGGTGGCCGAAATGTCGGCCTGGGCCGTGCGGCAGCAGCTGGAAGGGGCCGCCCGCGTGCTGAACATCGCCCCGGAAGACGTTCCCCCCCGCGTGGAGCAACTGCTTGCCGAACTCCAACAGCTCCAACACCAAGTGGCCCAACAAGCCGGGAGGCAAAGCGTCTCGGCCGACGACTTGCTAGCCGGGGCCGAGGAGCTGGACGGCGTGCGCGTAGTGGTGGCCGAAGTGCCCGGCGGCACCCCGGCGGTGATGCGGCAATTGATCGACCAGTTGCGGCAAAAGGCCGCCCCGGTGGCCGTGTTGCTGGGAAGCGTCCAGGGGGACAAGGTGCTGCTGGTGGCCGGGCTGAGCCGCGAGCTGCCCGAGCGGGGGCTGGACGCCGGGCAGTGGATTCGCCAGGTGGCCCCCCTGGTAGGCGGCGGCGGAGGCGGCAAGCCGCTGATGGCCCAGGCCGGCGGAAAGCTACCGGAAAAACTCCCCGAGGCTCTCCGGCAAGCCCGGGCGGAAATCCGCCGCCAATTGGGAGCCTAACAGCCCGTTGAAAAACGCAAGTTTGGGAGGGCGAGGCTCCTGCCGAGCCGCTTTTTTTCAGAAAATACGTCTAGTCCTGTGACGCGATTCCGTATCGAGGAACATTCTTCAACGGGCTGCTAAGCGGCAGCCCCGAGTGTTACCTCTCCCGGCTCCAGGCCGGAGAGGGGGTCTTGGGTCGTGGGTCGTGAGGAGCCCCGCACGTCAGTGCGGGGAGGCGGCAGGGCCGCAGCCACTGGGAGCTTCCGCTCCGTTGCAAGAAAAAGCGTTAACTTGCCCAACAAGAGCCCCCCGCGTCAGCGGGGGGAGAAACCGAATCGGCGTGCGCCGTGCGGCCTGCGCCATGCGCCGGAAATTCCGCTCCGAGGCAAGAAAAAACGCCAATTCTCGCAAACGGCGAGCCGCCGGCGTCAGCCGGCGGTTGAACGGCGAGCCGCCAGCTTTGTACGTGTTTAGCCAGCTAGCAGCCAGAGGATCGACGCCGCAGGCGTCGCACTCTGGTAGCCGGGGGTCGTCAGACCCCCGGGAGGCAGCGTTTTTCCTTGTCCTTGAGCATCCCGAAGGGATGCCAGAGGGCAAAACGGTCCTTGTTTCTGGCACCCCTGCCGGGGTGCGGGGTGAGAGAAAGGCCGCCGCGGTCCGGTGGTCTCCGCTGCGCTCCGACCACCGGCTACAAGGCTGGCAAGCCTTCGGCTTGCTTTTGCTCTGGGGGCACTCCGTTTTGTGCTGGCACGCTAAACACGTACCCAGCTTCAGCTGGCGGAGAAGATCGACATGCGTTTTTTCTTGGCTCTCCCCGGGCTCCAAGCCCGGGGCTCGCCACTGGTGCTTCCGCACCGGGCAGGAAAAAGCGTGTTTTGTGGAAAACAACGTACCTGGTGGACTTGCTTTGACTCTTGCAAGTGGCGAGCCGCCGGCGCCGGCCGGCGGTTGGCCAGCGTAGCATCGGCCACAAACGGTAGCAACCGCGTGCTCACGCCCGCGGCTCGCCGAACAAAAATCAACTCTTTTGCTCTGGAGGCGCTTCGTCTTGTGCTGGCACGCTAAACACGTACTACACCCACGGCTCGCAGCTGCGAGAAACCATTTACCGTGACAGAAACAACCACGTGCTCGCCAGCGGCTGGCCAGAGTCGAACGCAGCGGCTTGCCGTCCTAGCCGCTCCGGCTGTGGACTAGATTTTTATCTTTCCGGCAAGGTTTTTCGCCCGAATCGCTCTCCCCGGCCAAGCCCCGCAGCAGCTACACTGAGCAACAAAGGGACGCCGGGGGGGCTTTTGGCATTTGCCACGGAGGTTTTCAGCGTGAGCCCGACCCAATCCACCGCCGCTGTGGTGCTGG
Source organism: Planctomycetota bacterium (assembly GCA_026982835.1). Taxonomy (GTDB): domain Bacteria; phylum Planctomycetota; class Planctomycetia; order Pirellulales; family S012-138; genus S012-138. Next base: position 5,415 of record JALSGI010000664.1, read on the forward strand.
CCGCCGGCAAGGGGACGCGGATGCATCGGCCCGGCCCCAAGGTGCTGACCCCCCTGGCCGGGCGGCCCATGATCCACTACGTCATGGACACGCTGGCCCAGCTGGACCCCGGCCGCATCGTGGTGGTGGTGGGCCACCAGGCCCCGCAGGTCCAGCAATCCCTGGCTCCCTGGCCCCAGGTCCAGTTCGCCCTGCAGGAGCAACAACGCGGCACCGGCCATGCCGTGCAGGTGTGCCGGGAGTTGCTGCGGGATCACGCCGGAGCGGTGCTCATCCTCACCGGGGACTCGCCGCTGGTGCGGGCCGAATCGCTGCGGCAACTGTTGGACCGCTTCCACCGGGAACAAGCCGCCTGTGTGCTGGGCACGGCCATCAAGGACGATCCCACGGGTTTTGGTCGCATTGTCCGCAACCAGCAGGGCGACTTCCTGGCCATCGTCGAGGAAAAAGACGCCACGGAACAGCAGCGCTGCATCCGGGAAGTAAACTTGAGCTGCTATGTGTTCGCCCCGGCAGACCTCTGGGAGTCCCTGGACCACGTCCAGCCCAAGAACCGGCAAGGCGAATACTACCTGACCGACTGCCCCGGCATCCTCCGCCGCTGGGGCCGCCGAGTGCTGGCCTGCCCGGTGCACCAGCCCCTGGAATCGATCAGCATCAACACGCCCGAAGAACTCCAACAAGCCGAAGCGGCCCTGGCGGCCCTGCAGGCGGAGCAATCCGAGGCATAGGCCCTTTTCAGAACCAGGCTCCTGCGCTCAGAGGCTCCTGCGCACCAAAAAGATCATGGCAGCAAGGTCCGTCAAGCTGCCATGATCTCTATCCTGAAACGGGACACACCTTGTCCCGCCCTCCCGGCGTGTTGATACTTTTTTTATCGACGGAAGCTGCTGGAGCTCTGAAGCCGATCCTGGCACATTTGCCGCTTTTGTTCCAAAAGCGGGCAATCCGGCCTCCCTGCCCGGGCAAAGGGGCGGGGAATCGCCGCGGCGGCTCTTTGAAAACCCCGCTCCGCTTCCCGCCTCCCCGGAGGTCTGCCCCCGCGAGCCTTCCCGGTCCCAAATCGGCATGGTGCTAGCTGGCCGATTTGGCTACACTGCCGCGGTGTGGCGTAGCTCTGCCTTAGGATTTCCCTGCGGGCCCCCGGTCCGCCAGCGCACGGAGCGACCCTCGGCCATGGATTGGCTCACCTTCTTGCACAGTTCGGACTTTCTGCTGGATCAGCCCTTGCTGGGCCCACCGGACCCTCCGCCGGAGCTGGCCCAACTGCTGCGGCAAGCCCCCTACCAGGCGGCCACGGCCGTGTTCGATCATGCCATCGAGCACCAGGTAGATTTCGTCGTGCTGGCCGGGGGGCTGGTCGATTGGCTCTGGAGCGGGCCGCGCGGCCCCCTGTTCCTGGCCGAGCAGTTCCGCCAGTTGGAGGAGTCGGGCATTGGGGTCTATTGGGCCGCCTCGGACGGCGAGGGCCCCAAGCACTGGCCCCGCTCGGTGCCCCTGCCGGGCAACGTCCATGTGTTCCCCGACGACCAGGTGCAGGCCCTGGCCCACCGGCGGCACGAAAAAACGGTGGCCACCGTGGTGGGGCTGTCGCGTCGCGGGGGACAGAAGCTGCGGGCCGAGGCGTTCCGCCTGGCCGAAGCCGCCGAGCCGGTGGTGGCCGTCCTGCATGCTTCGGCCCAGGCCCACGCCTTGCAGCAGATCGGGCATCACTACTGGGCCTTGGGCTCGCAGGTGCAAGCCTGCACGCTCTACTGCGGCCAGCAGGCGGCCCGGTTCTGCGGCTCCCCCCAGCCCCGGCACTTCCAGCACCAGGAGGCCGGCACCTGCACGCTGGTGCACATGACCCCCGCCGGGGACGTGGCCTGCCAGGAGCTTCCCACCGCCGCGGCCCTCTACCGGCAGTGCGTGCTGCAAAGCGATTCGCTCCGCGACCTCCAGGCCCTGGAAACCGCCTTCCTGGAAGCCGTGCAAGCCCTGGAAGAAGAACGCCTCCATGTGCCGGTGCTGGTGCGGTGGGTGGTCAGCACCGCCCCAGGCGAAACCCATCGGCTGTGGCACCCCGAGGAGCAACGCCGGTTGCTGAAGCTGCTGTGGGACTGGGGCGGCCGGCTCGATCCGCCCATCTGGACCGTAGAGCTGGTGCCCGGGGAGTTCGGCGCCCCGCTGGAAGAACCGCTGGAGGAGCTCCCCCTGGCCCAACAGCTTCGGCGGCAACTGGCTGCGGCCGACCAGGAATCTGCCCTGCTGCAAGAGCTGCTGCAACTGGCCCCGGAACAACACGCTCCCAGCCTGGAACAACTGCTGCACAGCGTCTCGCACGCCCCCCGGCAAGTGAGGCAGGATGCCCAACTGCTGGCCCTGGACCTGTTGAGCAAGGAGTGGCGACAGTGATCCTCTGCGGAATCGGCGCCGAACCGTTCGGCCCCCGTGGCTCCCTGGTGCTGGAACACCTGGATCGCCCGTTGCTGGTCCTCTACGGGGGCAACGCCGCAGGCAAGTCGGCCCTGGTGGAGCTGCTGGCCGACATACTCTGCCCGCAGCACACAGGGCAGTCTCGCTGGCTGGCTTTCCCGGCCGAAGAGGGCCTCTACCGGCCCAAGCCGCCCGAGGGTCGGGCCTGGGTCCAGTGGCGCTTGCAGCAACGGGAGTTTCGCCTGCTGCGGCACTTCGGTCCTGGGGGCGATCCGGCGGCCCAGGCCGCGGAGCTTCAATGGCTTGCCCCCGTGGAGCCTAAGCCGGAGGACGTGCAGCCGTGGCTGGAGCTTCGGGCGGCCCTGGCCGAGCTTTCCCCGGATGCGCTTCGGCACACGTTCTTCCTGCAAGAAGAACACCTGCGCCGCATCCACGCTCCGGGGGCCGCGGCCTGGGAAGCGATGCTCTATCAGGTGGGCACCGGCCTGCGCCGGGAACAGTTGGCCCGGGTTCAAAAACACCTGCGCCGCTTGCTGGGGCGACTGTGCTCGCCGGATGAAGAAAACCTGCTGGCCCGGCTGCTTCGCCGCCGCCGGGAGCTGGTGGAACAATTGGAACAAGCCGCCGGTCGCAGCTCGCGGTTCGACCTGCTCCACCGCCGCATCCAGGACCTGGCCGAACAGATCGACACGTTGCAGCGCGACCACGACCGTTTGAGCCTCCAGCACCGCGCCTGCCAGGTGGCCCAAGAGGTACTCCCCCTGTGGCAACAGCAGCAAGGGCTGCTGGCCCAACTGGAACACCTGCCGGCTGCCTCCGGGATCACCCCCCCGCAGGTGCGGCGCACCGCCCATGCCCTGAAACAGCTTCGCCGCCTGAAAAAACGCCTGGCCGCTTTGCGCAAGCGTCGGAGCGATCTTCGGGACCAGCTGCGTCGCTGCCCTCGGGTCGCCTCGCCCAACGTCTCCTGGCCGCAGTTGCTCCTGGTGCTCCAGCAGCAGGAGCTACTGCACACGCTGGAGGACCAGCTGCGCCAGGCCCGGCGGCGCATGCTCCGCTGGCAGCAGCGGTACGAGCAGGCCCAAGCCCGGCAAGCCCCCGCCCCCTCCGGCGATTCCACGCCCCGGCTTCCCGCGGAGCAGATCGACCAATTGCGCCAGGCCCAGCAGGAGCTGGAACACCAGCGGCAACGGGTCCAGCGGATGGAGGACGAATACGAAAAACTCCTCCAGCGGCAGCAAGAGCTGCAATCCGCTGCAACGTCCCCGGAAGAACAAGAGAACCCCAAGCAGCTTCAGCAGCAGCAGCGAGAAAAACTCAAACGCCGGGCCGAAGCCCTCAGGCGCCGCGTACAGTTGAGCCATCGCATCCAGGAAGCCCAGCAGCACCTGGAGTTCCTGGAAGAACAACTCGACCAGTTGTTGGAGGCCCAGGTGCTGCCGCGCTGGCAGGAGGTGGGCTTTGGTGTGGGGTTTGCCCTGGGCGGCGCGCTGCTGCTGGCCGGGCTGCTTTTGCCCAGTTCCTGGACCGGCGGCATGGGCCTGCTTTTGTTCCTGCTGGGAGCAGCCGGTGTGGGGGGGGCCTGGGGCGGCAAGCGGTTCCTGCAGAAAAAGCTGCTGGAACGGCTCCAACAATGCCAGCAGGAACTGGACGACACGCACAACGAGCTGGAACAACTCCGCCAGGAAGAAAAACAGCTCCCCCCGGAGCTGGACCCTTCGCAAGGCCCCTGGGAACTGCAACTGCAAAAGGTCAAAGACCAGCTGGCCCTGCTGGAGCCGCAAGTTTCCTCATCCGGGCACTCCTCCGAAGACCCCCAACGCCTCCAGCGCCGCCTGGAAAAGCTCCAGCAGCAGCTTCAAAATCACACCCACCGCCTCGAACAATTGCAACACCACTGGGAGCAGTTGTGCCGCCAGCGGGGGCTTTCGCCAGAGGTGGATCCCGAGCAGTTGCAGCCCGCGGAGCCTTCGGCCCCGCAGCCGGTCGAAAACGCCCAGGCGATCAAGCAACATCTGGAAGAAGCCCAGGCCGCCTACCAGCGGGCACGCAGCCGCTTCCAGGCCTGGGAACAGCAAGTGCAGCGCCTGGCCCAGGGGCTGGGGCTTTCGCTCTCCTCCGGCGAGCTGGGCCAGCAGTTGGCCGAGTTGCAGCAGCAGCTTCACCAGCATCAGCGCGCCCAGGCCCAACGCAAGTCGCTGCGGCGGCGCCTGCATCGCGTGCAGCGCAGCCTGGCCCGAGGCCGTGCCCGAGCCCGCCGCTACCGCGCCTGGTGCGACCGGATGCTGGTGCGTCTGGACCTGGAAAGCCTGGGCCAGTTGCACAAGCTCATTCGGCAAGCACTCAAGCGGCTGGAGGTGCTGGAGCAAGTCGAGCGGCTCGATGCCCAAATGGCCGCCCCCTGCGGCGATGTGCCCCTGGAGGTGGTCAAGGAGCTGCTGCAGCACGAAACCCCGGCCCGCATCCAGCAGCAAGCCCAAACCCTGACCGAACAGTTGAACCAACTCAAGCAACAACTGGAACAACTCCACGCCCAGCAACAGCAACTCCACCAACAGCGCCAGCAACTAGCCCAAGACCAACGCCCCGGCCAGCTCCAGGCGGAGCTGACGGCCCTGGAGTACCAGTTGCAACAATTGGCCCTGCGTTGGGCCTCCGGGGCTTTGGCCTATCGGTCGCTTCGGCGGGCCTGTGCCGTGCTGGAGCTGGAAGACGCTTCGTCGCTACTACGCCAGGCCGAAAGTTTCCTGCGGCAATTGACCTGCTCCCGCTTCGTTCGCCTGGGGGCTTGGAGCGACCGGCCCGGGCTGTGGCTCCAGGACGAACACGGCTGCCGCTACTGCCCGGGGCAGCTTTCCCGGGCCACGCAGGACCAGCTCTACCTGGCCTTGCGGCTGGCCGTGGCCGCACACTTGCGCCAGCAGGGAATCCACCTGCCGCTGGTGCTGGACGAAGTGTTCCTCCGCTACGATACCCGGCACCTGCAGGCGGCGGCCCGGCTGCTCAAAAGCCTCAGCAGCCAGGGCTGGCAAGTCATTGTGCTGACGGCCCAGCCGCAGGTGGTCCAGGCCTTCGGACAACAGGGGGCGGAGCTGGTATCCCTGGACGGCAGCCCCGTGCCCGCAGGCCGAATCGCTGCGGAGGCCGACGTGGCCCGGGGAGAAGTCGCTTCCGCCGCAGAATCGCACTGGCTGGAACAGACCAATCGACTCCTGCAGGAGCAAGCCGAAGCCTTGGCCGAAGAGGAGACAGCCGAAGAAGAGCCACAGGAAGAAGAGGAGCCTGCCCCGGCCGCCGAGGGGCAACACCACCCGTCCTCTTCTCCAGACCAGCAGACCCAGCCGCCGCCGGTCCCGGAACCGAAGTCCGCCGCCCCGCCGGAGCCTCCCGGATACTGGACCGGGGCCAGCGCAGCTTCGGCCCAAGAGGAAGCCGAACTGGTGCAAAGCCAGCCCCCGGCCGAAGAAGAAGCGGCCAACCCGGAGGAGGCAAACGGCTTTACTGCCCGGCAGCGCAACTGGGAGGCCGAGGAGTTTGCTGGCGAACTGCGCGACGAGGTCTATTTCCCGGCCAAGGAACAAGAGGAACGGGAGTAGCCGCACCGCCGCAGCCCGCGGCTCTAGCCGCGTACGTGTTTCGCGTGCCAGCACAAACAGAACGTTTCCAAGCCAAAACGAGTCATTTCTTCTCCGGCGAGCCGCGTGCGTGAGCACGCGGTTGGTTTGAACCGTGTCGGCGGTTGTTCCTATTCGATGCAACCGGGAGCTTACGCTCCCGGCTCGCCGTGGGGGAGCTGGCGTTTTTCGGTTTGGCGAGCTTTTCCCCACTGCTTCGGCTCGGCAGGAGCCTCGCCCTCCCATTTGTGCAAATCGGCGCTTGTTCTTGCAGTGGAGCGGAAGCTCCTTGGCGAGCCCCGGACTTTAGTCCGGTGCGTGTTTAGCGTGCTATCAAAGACCATGTGCTGGATGAGTTCGCTTATGAGTAAACGCCCAACAAAACCAGCACTCTTTTCCGCTGCTTCGGCTCGGACGTGAGCTCGCCCTCCCATTTGTGGCATTTGCGTTTCTTCTTGCCCCGGAGCGGAAGCTCCGGGAGGGCGAACCTCCTGGTGAGCCGCAGGTCCACTCTGGGCGTTGCTTTCTTCAAACACGTTTTGTTCTGCCCGGTGCGGAAGCACCCTGCGCAACAGCGCAGCAGCGCACACCGCAAGCCGATGCTGTTTCTTCCCGCACTAACGTGCGGGGCTCTGTACCTCAAGACTCAAGACCCAGGACCCTAGCCCCCGCACTGACGTGCGGGGCTCCTCCGGAAGCCTGCGCTCCCGGCT
>JALSGI010000665.1 GCA_026982835.1 Planctomycetota bacterium
CCCCCTGTCCCTCCGGAAGCTGGCCCAGGGAATCGAACACCACCAGGGGGCTTTGCGGTTCCCGGTCGTTGCCGCGGCGGCCGCCGAAAAGATGCGCCACCAGGGCTGGTTCTCCCCCTCCATATCCGGCCAGGCGGTCGGCCAGCGCGCTGCGCAGCGCCCCGGCCAGGGTGGTGCCCGGCAGCAAGGGGCGCCCCTGGCGGGCATCGCGTAGCACAGGCATGTCCACCAGGTCACTCGGCACACCGCCCAGGTGCAGGGCCGTCTCCAAGGTGAGCTTGCCGCAGACGACCCAGCGGGCCGCAAGCGGCCGGGGCTCCATCGGGTCACGAAGTTGGGTGTTCATGCGACACGTTCCTTGTTCTTGTGGGCCAAAGCGGCCAGGAACAAGTCGATCAGGTACACGCGAAGCAAGGCGGAGTGATCGTTCAGTATCTGCTGAGCTGCTTCTTGGGAGGTCAAATATTTCTGGTCGGCAAGGTTGACGAGGGCTGCCGAGGAACCGGCGGCCTCGCACAGCTTTTGCCAGCCAGCCTCGTCGTGGCCGCAGGTGGCCAGTGCTCGCAGCCACTGCCAAAATGAGAGCCTGCCCACTTGGCATTGCTGAAGCTTGCCGCGGGCGTTTTCCCTCAGCGCCTCCTCGCCGTCTTCCTGGCACCACTTGCCCAGCTGGACCAGGGCCTCACGAGCGGTTTGCTCGTCGGTTACCCGGCGGAACAGCGTGCGCAGTCGTCCTAGCAGGCTGTTGGTGGGAAGACGTGTTGTCTGTTGGGCCAGTTTTGCGGCACATTGCACGATGGCCTCTTCGGCCGCGGCCAGCAGGATGCGCCGTTCCAGAAATTGAAGCTGGTCTTGTTCTTCCCGCGTAAGTACTTCCATCTGCAACGGTGGCGGCGAAGCGTCCTGCTGTTTCTCTTTTTTTTCTTTTTTGAAGCTGAGGGACCGGGACTGGGCCTCATGCTCCAGGAACACCACCCTCCCAAAACCTTCTACCCGCCGCAGGCCCAGCCCCTGGTGTTGGATTTCTTGCAGTACCTGATGAGGAATCTCGCTATCGGCCTGGAGCACCATCACGGAACCTGCAGCCACGGCCGGGGCCTGGGGCACTTCCAGCCGCCACTTGCGGTTGAAGGCCCCCACGGTCTGAAAGTCCCAGCAGACGCGTTTCACAGAAATCTTGCAGCCGGCTTGGGAAAACGCTTCTTTCAGCTCCAGCAGCAGAGCCTCGGGATCCAGTTGGCCGGTCTGGGAATGCCGGCCCACATAGGCCGAAACCAGCACGGCCCGAAAACCCTCTCCTACTTTTACACCGCTGCGAAGCAACCCCGTTAGGTTTTCGTACTCGTGCGGTCTTTCTGCGAGGAACTCAACCCGAGCCTGGCCCCCGTAGCCGGCTCGTCGCGAACGGCCTACCAGCAGCGGTTCCTTCAACAATTTCTGAAGGCAGTCGGCATAGGCCTGCGCCCCGGGCATTAGTTGGATCACACCGCGAAAGACCTGGTCCGGCTCCAGGTACTCGTAGGCAAACACGGCCCCGTGCTCTTCCCTGGCTCGTCCAAACCAGCGGTCCCGCTGGTGGTGGATCCGCGAGCCAACCTCGGGAGAAACCAGACGTGCCTCCGTGCCGGCCAGCGAGGCGAACTCCCCGGGCGGAGCTGCCAGGGGGGCCGAGGGCCAGAGGTTCTCCTGCTCCACCTCTTCGGGTGAAGCTTCGCCGCAGTAGTAAGCCAGGTCGAACCCGCT
>JALSGI010000666.1 GCA_026982835.1 Planctomycetota bacterium
GGGATGCGCAACTGGCGAAAACGCCGGGCCGAGGCGGTGTTGAGCCTGCGGGCGGCGCTGTTGGATGGAACTTTTGACTACCTTTGGACCACCTGCATCCGCCAGGCTGCCTGAAAACCGCCACAAAATTTCAGCCGCACTCTGCTATTCTCTGCCGGTTGAAGCCGGCGGCCGGCCAAGTACAAGAATACGAGAATCCGAGGCGGCAATACCTGCTAACGGCTGGCGATTACGTTTCCTGGCTGCCCTGGGTGAGCAGGGCTTTGTGTTGTTCGCGCTGGTAGTCCAGCAGGGCCTGGATTACCGGGTCGAGCTGGCCCTGGATGATGCGATCCAGCTGGTAGAGGGTAAGCCCGATGCGGTGGTCGGTGACGCGGTTTTCGGGGAAGTTGTAGGTGCGGATGCGTTCGCTGCGGTCACCGGAGCCGATCATGGCCCGACGCTGGTCGGCCCGCTTCTGCATCTCCTCCCGTTGCTTGTGCTCGTAGAGCTTGGCCTTGAGCATGCGGAGGGCCTTGGCCCGGTTCTTGTGCTGGGAGCGTTCGTCCTGGCAGACGACGACGATGCCGGTTTCCAGGTGGGTGAGTCGGATGGCCGAGGCGGTTTTGTTGACGTGCTGCCCGCCGGGCCCGGAGGCGTGGAAGACGTCCTCGCGGTAGTCTTCGCGGCGCAGTTCCACCTCGACTTCTTCCGGTTCGGGCATCACGGCCACGGTGGCCGCCGAGGTGTGGATACGTCCCTTGGCCTCGGTTTCCGGCACGCGCTGCACCCGGTGCACGCCGCCCTCGTAGCGCAAAAGGCGATAGCAGTCTTGGCCCTCGATGGCAAAGACGATCTGCTTGAACCCGCCCAGCTCGGTGGGGCTGGCGTCCATCACTTCGACTTTCCAGCCTTTGCTTTCGGCGTATTTGCGATACATGTGGAACAGATCGCGGGCGAACAGGGCCGCCTCCTCGCCGCCGGTGCCGGCGCGGATCTCCATCAGGCAGCGGCTGCGGTCGGCGTCCTGGCCGCCCAGGGTCAGCTCGATCAGCTCATCGTAGAGTTTTTCGCGTTTTTCTCGCAGCTGGGGCAGTTCCGCTTCGGCCAGCTCGCGCAGTTCTTCATCGTCGCCGTGCTCGATTAGCTCGCGGGCCTGGGCGATCTGCTGGTTGAGCTGCTTGAACTCGCGGTACTTGCTCACCACGCGGGCCAGGGAGCCGCGTTCGCGGGCCAGGGCGGCCAGTTGCTGGGGATCGGCCAGCACCTGCGGATCGACCAGCAGGCGTTCGATTTCCTCGAATCGGGCCAGTTTGCTTTCCAGTTGCTCCAGCATCGTCGTGTCCTTGGACCGAAGGGGCTGGTGTTCAGCTCAACAGGGAAAGGGGTTGCCTCTCCGAGTGGGAGATCGGGGAGGCGGCGGCAAAACGGGGCAGGGGAGCCGGAGCAAAGCGTCTTTGTTTGAATTCTTGCTCGGCAGGGGCACAAAGCCCAGTGCAAACCGGGACCCACACAAATACGCCCAACCATAGGCCCTTGCAGGGGAGAAGCAAAGAGGAAGCGGGCTTTTGATGTAAGTGGTTTCTGAGAAAAAAGTTGCGAACACGACCCTGCTTGGTCAGATGGGACAAGTAGAAAAAATGCACAAAACAAGAAAAGCAGGAAGGCAGGAAGGCCACCTTGGAGCCCGGCTACGAAGGCTGCTCTTCGCCGCTGGGTTGTTGCTGGTTGTTTTTTCCCTTTTTGCCCCGCTGGAGACTCTT
>JALSGI010000667.1 GCA_026982835.1 Planctomycetota bacterium
CCAGCGGCAGCGTGGCGGCCAGTTTGCCTAGCGAGATAGACCAGCGTGGGATACCCCGGGTGAGCAAAAACACCAGCGTTCCCTCCTCGCGGTCCCCGCCCAGGCCCGTGGTGCCAAACGACAACGCCACCACCGGCACCAGGAACGAGGCGAACAGGTAGATCACCACCACCTCGGTAAAGGTGGCGAAGGTGTGGATGATTTCCTCGGGCCGGTGTTGCGGAAAACGATCACGCCACCGCAGCACGAACAGGGCGATAGCCGCCGCCGGGAACAGCAACAGCAACGTATGCAACGACCACCACAGGCGGTGGAACGTGGCCGCCACCAGGGCAGAACAAGCATAGCCGAAGCGGATCATGGTCGTTGGTTCAAGTAGCGGAACACGGCATCGGCACCCACGTCCAGCGGCTCCAGCCGCCGCAGTTGCCAGGGGGCCTGGGCCGCGTGGTGGGTGAGCTTCTCGTAGAACGAGCCGGCCTGGCGCACGCGCACCAGCACCCGCGGGCCATCCAGTTGCACCGAGAGCACTTCCTCCCAGCCGATCAGCTCCTGGGCCAGCCGGCGCTGTTGATCGGCTTCCAGGGCCAGCAGCAGCGGCTGGTCTTCCAGCCACCGGCGGATTTGTTCCAGGGTGCCCTGGGCCACCAGCCGCCCCTGCACCAGCACGAGCACCTGCTGGGCCAGCGTTTCCACCTCGCGGAGCATGTGGGTGGAAAGCAGCAGGCACTTGCCTTCCCGGCCCAGTCGGGCAAACAGCTCCAGCAGCACATGCCGCCCGCCCGGATCGACCCCCGCCAGCGGCTCGTCCAGCAGCAGCACTTGGGGGCGATGGGCCAGGGCCTGGGCCAGCTTGATCCGCTGCCGCATTCCCTGGCTGTAGGTGCGAAGCGGCCGAGAGGCCCGATGGAGCATATCCACCAGGGCCAGCGCCTCTTCGGCCAGCCGGCGTGCTTGCCGGGGGGAGTAGCCCTGGAGCTGGACCATCAGCCGCACGAAGTCCCGGCCGGGCATCTCTTCGTAGAAGCGATCCACATCGGGGCAATAGCCCAAGCGGCGCTTGGCCTGGGGGCTCCAGGCGTCCTGGCCCAGCACGCTTACCCGTCCCAGGCTGGGGCGGATCTGCCCGCTGGCCAGCCGCATTACGGTGGATTTACCCGCCCCGTTGGCCCCGAACAACACAGTCACTCCCGGCTCCAGGCGGAACGAGACGTCGTTGATGCCGATCACCGGCCCGTAAAAACGCGTCACGCGCTGGAAGACCACCACGGCCGTTTCGTCGTTGGCAGCGGGTGCGTTCACGGTTGGATGAGGTGCGTGTGTTTTGAGTTTTGGCGTTTGGTGTTGTTTTTACCGCGGCAAGCTCCCGGCTAAAGCCGCCCGGAGCTAAACAAAACGCTTGTTGGCGGCTCTCCTCCGCTGGCTAGCAGCCCGTTGAAGAATGTTCCTCGATACGGAATCGCGTCGTAGGACTAGACGTATTTTCTGAAAAAAACGGCTCGGCGGGAGCCTCGTCCTCCCAGTTGTGGCATTTGCGTTTTTTCTTGCATCGGAGCGGAAGCTCCGGGAGGGCGAACCTCCTGGTGAGCCGCAGGTTTACCAGGTGCGTTGTTTTTCACAAACACGTTCTGTTCCTGCCCTGGTGCGGCAGCACCGGCGCAACAGCGCAGCAGCGCAAGGCGCACGCCGACAGCCGCAGGCCGCCTCTCACTCCCAGCGGCGCAGGCGCACCAGTTGCCA
>JALSGI010000668.1 GCA_026982835.1 Planctomycetota bacterium
TCAGCTCAAGCAGTTCTCCGACCAGGAAGTGGCCGCCCTGCTGGCCTACCTGATGCACCCGCGGCAAGTGTCCCGGCTGGCCACGCCCGAAAACGCCGCCGAGCTGTTCAATGGTAAGGACCTTACCGGCTGGCACGGCGACAGGAAGCTCTGGCGGGTGGAGAACGGGCAGATCGTGGGCCGTTCGCCGGGCATCCGCCGCAACGCGTTCCTGGTCAGCGACCTGCTGGTGGAGGACTTCGAGCTGGAGCTGGAAGTGAAGCTGGTGCCCGATGGAGCCAACAGCGGCATCCAGTTCCGCAGCCGCGTGCGGCCCGATGGGTTGGTCGAAGGCTACCAGGCCGACATCGGCGGCCCCTGGTGGGGCAAGCTCTACGAGGAGCACGGCCGCGGCATCCTGTGGAACAAGGACGCCCGGCACCTGGTCCGCCCCGAAAAGTGGAACCACTACCGCATCGTGGCCCGCGGACACCACATCCGCACCTATCTCAACGGCAAGCTCTCCGTGGACCTGAAGGACCCCAAGGGGGCGCTGCGAGGGATCATCGCCTTGCAGATCCATTCCGGCCCGGCAATGGAGGTGCGCTTCCGCAATCTGAAGCTGCGGGTGCTGAACAAAGAGGCTGCGGCCGGCAAGTAGGAGCTTCCGCACCGGGCGAGCCCGCGGCTTCAGCCGCGGGAGGGCTTGGAGGCTTGAAGAGCCCCGCACGTCAGTGCGGGGAGAATCGGCTTGCGGCGTGCGACTTGCGCCGTGCGCAGGAGCTTCCGCTCCGGGGCAAGAAAAAACGTTTCTTCTTGCAACCGGCGAGCCGCGGGCGTAAGCCCGCGGTTGAGCGACGAGCCGCCGACTTCAGCTGGCGGAGAGCTTGGAGGGCTTGGGGGCTTGGAGGCTTGAAGAGCCCCGCACGTCAGTGCGGGGAGAGACAGTATCGGCGTGCGGCTTGCGCCGTGCGGCTTGCGTCGGTGCTTCCGCACCGAAGCCGGAACAAGCGCCGATTCTTGCAACCGGCGAGCCGCGGGCGTAAGCCCGCGGTTGAGCGACGAGCCGCCAGCTTCAGCTGGCGGAGCAACGGCCAGCCGCTGGCGTCAGTCGGCGGTTCTCCAGCGAGCAAAAGCGCTTATCCGGCTCTCCCCGGGCTAAAGCCCGGGGCTCGCCAAAGCGAGAAACAACGCCGACTCGAACACCAACTGGCCAACCGCGCACCGTCAGCCGACGGTTGCTCCGAATAAAACAACCACCAACACGGTTCCAAACAACCGCGTGCTGACGCACGCGGCTGGCCAACCTCACTTCCGCGGGGCGGGGGGGCGTCCGGGGGCGTGGGGCCAGTTGGCTGGCTGGTACTTCACACGGACAAGTTCCGGGGTGTCGATCCGCTTCCCTCTCGCGGCAAGCGAGCGCATGGCCGCATGCAGCACGCCGGTGGTGAGCAGCGTCCGCTCCACCGGATAGGGGGGCTTGCCCGTTTTGATCATGTGCTCGATGGCCCGCACCAGGTAGGCAAAATGCAAGTAGGGCTTGCCTTCCTGGAGGGCGATCCAGGTGGCCCGGGGACGAGGTTCCCCTTGCACTTGGGCAGCAAAGGCAAATTCCTGCACCGGAGCGGCGTTCATGGCCACGGCCGCCTGGAAGCCGTCGGCGTACTGGATCAGGTAGTACCTGGCCCGCTCGGCCGGGAGACGGGAGAGCGTTCGGCCTTGTCGGGCCGGGCGGGCCGCTGCCTCGGTCAGGGGAAG
>JALSGI010000669.1 GCA_026982835.1 Planctomycetota bacterium
ACACCCTCCGTGATGGGTTTGCTGGGCTTCCCTTTTCCAATCACCCTCCTTCCTAAGCTGCCCAGCCCTCCCAAAGCAACACCAATTTGTGTAGAACAATCAGGTCGTCAGACCCCCGGAAGGCAGCATTTTTCCTTGTCCTTGAGCATCCCGAAGGGATGCCAGATGGAGGAGCCGTGCGCTGTTTCTGGCACCCCTGGCGGGGTGCTGGGTGGGGTAATGGCTGTCGCTTTCCGGTGGTCTCCGCTTCGCTACGACCACCGGCTAAAAAACTGGCAAGCCTTCGGCTTGCTTTTAATCTGTGAACGCTTCGTCTTGTACATGCACACTAAACACGTACCCGGCTAAAGCTGGCGGAGAAGAATAACCAAAAGCGCTAATTCGGCTCTCCCCGGGCTGAAGTCCGGGGCTCGCCAACCGCGTGCTGACGCACGCGGCTCGCCGGACAAGAATCAACTCTTTTGCTCTGGGGGCGCTTCGTCTTGTGCTGGCACGCTAAACACGTACCGCACGTCAGTGCGGGGAGAACAGCGAATCGGCTTGCGGATTGCACCGTGCGGCTTGCGCCGGAGCTTCCGCTCCGCAGCAAGAACAAGCGCTTATTCTCGAACCGGCGAGCCGCCGACTTCAGTCGGCGGAGGGCGTGGAGGCGTGGGGGCGTGGGGGCTTGGAGGGAGCCGGAGCCCCGCACGTTAGTGCGGGGAGAAGCGGCTTGCGCCGTCTTGGGTCGCGGGTCTTGGGTCTTGGGGTGGTGCTTCCGCACCGGAGGCTTGGGGGCGTGGAGGCGTGGAGGCTTGGGGGCTTGGAGGCGTGGGGGCTTGGAGGGGATGGAGGAGCCCCGCACGTTAGTGCGGAGAGAGACGGAGTCGGCTTGCGCTGTGCGGCGTGCGGCTTGCGCCGGAGCTTCCGCTCCGCAGCAAGAACAAGCGCTTATTCTCGAACCGGCGAGCCGCCGACTTCAGTCGGCGGAGCACAGCCAGCCGGGAGCGTAAGCTCCCGGGGGAAAAGCGGCAAAATCACGTCGATTTGCGAACTTGCTCCGCGAGTTGACACTCGCGGCTCGCTGGTGCGAGAACAAACGTCGATTTTTGTTCGCAACCGGCCAGCCGCGCACCGTTAGCCCGCGGTTGAGCGGCGAGCCGCCGGCTTGAGTCGGCGGAGCACAGCGAGCCGGGAGCACGAGCTCCCGGAGCGTGCGCACATCCGTGCGGGGAGAGGGACCCGATTCAATGAGATCAATGAGAGCCCACGCTTTTCTGGAGTCGTTGCGCCAGTCGAGCCAAGGTGCTGCTGCAATCGCAGCGGTCCAGGTGGACGTGGATCAGGTGCATCTGGTGCTTTTCCTCCCAGGCCCGGCGCAAGGCGGCGTCCAGCTCCCCTTCGGTGCAGGCTTCGTGGCCCACGCCCCCGCCGAACAGTTCCGGCACCTTGTGGTACTGCCAGGGCTGGATTTCGTTGAACTTCCAATCGCCCGGATGCAGCAGCCGTTCGGTGCCGTAACCGCAGTTGTTCAGCACGATGACCACCGGATTGTGCCCGTGACGCACGATGGTGGAAAGCTCCTGGAAAGTCATCTGGAAAGCTCCGTCCCCCACCAGCACCAACGGGCGTAAGTGCGGATTGGCCGTCTTGGCTCCCAGGGCGGCCGGAACGGCAAAACCCATCGAGGTGTAGTAAGCCGGGGCCAGGAACTCGGTGCGCTGGTGGACCACCAGCTCGGTGGAGGCGAACA
>JALSGI010000670.1 GCA_026982835.1 Planctomycetota bacterium
GTCACTAAAAACAATTGCCGCTGTTCCAACTGGACTGGAGAACTGCTCAGCAAGAGTCCCCGTTCTTCCAAAATGCCCAGTTCTTCCGTCTCGGGATCGATCCCCACGCGGACCTCGTAGCGGATCGTATCGAAGGCTTTATCCCCCGGCCTTCGCTCCGGGGGGATTTCCGCTTCCAGGGCCAACTCGAAATGATCCCCTTGACGGTTCCAAAGCAGATCGCGAAAGTCGGTCGAACGCTTATCCACCGCAGCCAACACCCCCCGATCGGCCATCTCGCCCAAAAACGCCACCACGTCCAGAAACGTGGTCTTGCCGCTGGCATTGGGACCCACCAGCACCAGAAACCGATCCAGCGGGCATTTCACATAGCGCAGGCAGCGGTAGTTGAGTGCCTCGATCAAGCGAATCATGGCGACGGTTCCAGCAGAGGAGTTTCAAGGAGGCACCTGAACGCCTCCCCGATAACGTATCACCTCCACTGCAGTTATTCCAACGGCCTGAAGGATAAGGGATCCCTGGCCTGGATCCGAATCGCACCCCCTGGCCTCCCTTTAGCGCAAATGCCCGCGGCTCTCCAAGGGCCAAAGCTCCTCTACCACCCCCTGGCGGTGCACGTGAAACAAGTTGTGCAGCACGTTGGTCAGGTCGGAGTAGCCGGGGACCATTGTCAGGCGGCGGCCGATGGGCAGTCCCTGGGCCTCGCCTTCCAGCCGCAGCGTAGCGTGCTCGGCCGAGGGGGTGTCGAAGTGCACCACCGGCGGGGCATCCAGGAACAGCGGTTCGGCATATTCCACGTGCTGGGTCTTCAGCCCCGCGTCGATCACCGCCCGATCCGCAGCCGGGCGGCTGGTGATCGTGGTGCGGATGGTCAGGGCGTGGTCGAAACCCTCCAGCTGGCACTTGCGGGCGTAGTAGGCGTCCATCATCACCAGCCCGCCGGCCTGAAGCTCCGTGACGGCCGGGTGAGTGATCGTCACCGGCAGCGAGCCGCTGCCGCCTGCGGAGACGATGGGGCAGGGAATGCCCTTGTTCTGCATCAGCTCGCGCGCCTCACCCAGGATGTCCAGCGCCTGGTAGATGCGGCGGCGTTTTTCGTCCTGGTCCGGCAGGTCCAGCAAGTGGCCCTCGTAGCCCATGATCCCGGCAAGCTGCACGCCGGGAGTGCGTTCAATGCGCTGGGCCAGGGCCAGGGCGGCTTGCGGCGAAGCCACCCCGGCCCGGCGCATACCGATATCCAGCTCGACAAGCACCGAGAAGGTGGCCCCGTGCTCTTGGGCCGCCTGCTGGAGCATGGCCACGTGGTCGGCATGGTCGATGGTGACGATCACTTCGGCGCGTTGGGCGAGCCGGGCCAGGCGAGCCATTTTTTGTGGCCCCACCACCTGGTTGGCCACCAACAGCCCGCCGGTCAGGCCGGCGTGGGCCAGGGCCTCGGCTTCGGCCAACTTGGCGCAGGTGAGGCCCACCGCCCCGGCAGCCAGCACGCGGCGGGCCAGCTGGGGCGTTTTGTATCCTTTGGTGTGGGGGCGCCAGTGTTTCCCGTGCTGGCGGAAAAGCTGGGCGGCCCGGGCAATGTTCTGCTCCAGCAGGTCCAGGTCCAGGCACAGAACGGGCGTGTCCAGCTCTTCCACGGGACGGCCGAGGTCGTTTCGGTAAGGGGCCAAGGGGTCCAGCATGAGGGTGTTTCCTGATATCTTTCTTGGACCGAGGCAAAGGCAAAACACGCTC
>JALSGI010000671.1 GCA_026982835.1 Planctomycetota bacterium
CCGCGAAGGCGGAAAAGTCAAAAACCGCACCCTGGCCAACTTGAGCAAACTCTCCCTGGAGCAGATCGAAATCATCCGCCAGGCGCTCAAAGGGCGGCAGATGGTGCCTCTGGACGAGGCCTTCCAAATCCGCCGCAGTCTGCCGCATGGGCACGTGGCCGCCGTGCTGGGTATGGTTCGCAAGCTGGGCCTGGAGCGGATGATCGCCTCGCGCAACTCCCCGCAAGCGTCGGCTGGTCGTGGCCATGATCGTGTCCCGGATCGTTCGCCCCGGCTCGAAGCCGGCCACGGCCCGCGGACTGGACCAGGCCACCCGTACCAGGGCGCTTGGCCGCTGTTGTCTGCCGGCGCGGTTTAGCCACAGTCGCCCGCGGCAAGCGGGCCTTCCGCTGCCTGAAGACGGTGGACTTGAAGATTCGCCCGATTTATCACCGGCTAAGCGACCGGGTTCGGGCACACGTGTTTTTGTGCATGCTGGCCTACTACGTGGAGTGGCACCTGCGGCGGAAATGGGCTCCATTGATTTTTGATGACGAAGAGCTTGAGCAGGCAGCCACTGGGCGTCGCTGGCCGGTAGCTCCGGCCGAGCCTTCAGCAAGTGCGCAGAAGAAGGCCCGCACGAAGCGCACGCGCGACGGCCTGCCGGCGCAGAGTTTCCAGGGGCTGCTTGCGGAGCTGGGCACGCTTACCAGCAACCAGGTGCAGTTGGCCTCTGCCAAGGAGGCACAACCGTTTTGGATGCAATCCCGTCCTACGCCCTTGCAAGCGAGGGCATTTGAACTGTTGGGCATCAGCCCAACCCAGCCGGGGGCTTCCCCGTAGTCAGCCGGCGCACAGGACGATTTTCACAACCCCGGAGCTACCAAGAACTTACGTCGCCAAGGATGGGGAAGTTTGGGCTATATCTTGCCCAATCGCGCAACAGAATTTCAGCCGCACCGCCATTCCCGAGTGCCTGGCACCCGGAAGTTCCGCGCACCAGTACTTTCAAGAGTGGGTCCGGCTGGGTGTGTTCGACAAACTTTGGCAGCTGGCCCTGGAGTACTACGACGAGCTGGTAGGGCTGGATTGGCGTTGGCAAAGCGTCGATGGGGCCATGACCAAGGCCCCCTTGGGCCAGGAAAAAACCGGCCCCAACCCCACCGACCGCGGCAAGCGAGGCGTGAAGCGTTCGCTGATGACCGAGGCCCGCGGCGTTCCGGTCGGGCTGGCCGTGGATGGGACCAACGTGCATGGCTCCCGGCGGTTGCAGCGGACCATCGAGGACTGTTTCCACCGGCTGGGGCGGAAACGGGCAGGGCCGGAGGAGCATCTTTGCCTGGACAAAGCCTTGCCCGGACAAGAGGGAAACCGGGTTGGGATGTCCCTGCCCGGGGGGAGTTATCCCTCTGGGGGCTTGAACTGTCGGGCCAGTTCCTCCGGCAGGGGCACGCCCCGCAATACCCCGTGGCAGACCAGGTTCTGGTCCACGAACTCCTGGAACTGGCAGACGACCATCGCCCCGCGGCGCACACGGAGCAGCTTGGCCACGATCACCAGCCGGTCGCCCGGGCGCACCAGTCCTCGAAAACGCACGTCCTCCAGCCCCCCAAACCCCAGCAGCTTGCAGTCGCCCAGCAGGTCGTACTTGATGGTGAAGTAGCTGGCCAGTTGGGCGGCCGCTTCGCACTGGATGACCCCGGGCATCAGGGGCGCCCCGGGCATGTGGCCGCGGACCCAAAACTCCTGGTCGGTCACATCCTTGTAGCCCACGCAGACCTTGTTCACGAAATCCTCCAGCACGATGGCGGTGAGCTGTTCCATTTCGAACCGCTGGGGGTTGTAGCGGCGGATTTCGTGGACGTCGGCCAGCACGTGGTTCAGGTCGTAGGCCGCGTGGTCCAGGATGAGCGCTTTGGAGTGCTTCACCGTGGCTCCCTTGCGATGAATCGGCGGATTCTGCTACCCGAGAAACTGCTGCCGGCTAGGTGCGCACCTGCCGCCGCCTGGCCCGGCGCCGCTTGGCGTTGGCCGGTCGCTTGCCGTGATTGGCCTTTTTGATCTTTTTGTTGACCTTGGTCATGGGAGGGTTCCTTCGCAATGGGGCATAGAGGAAACGGCTGAGACCATTCATCATAGCCGTCCGGGGACAGCTGGCAAAGGGAGCCGGCAGGGGGGTGCGGCAGGGCTGGCAACCCGTTGCTGCGGGTACCCCTTTCCTGCGGGTCAAAACCAGACCGGCCCCCCGAACGGACACGTCCGGAGGGCCGGCGGGGCTGGGAAAGAAAGGGGATGCTTCCGTTGAGTTTTTTCCTTATTACTGGGATCGTTGGCGTTTGGCAATATATTGCCGCACGATCCGCTCCAGCACCGGGGAACGCAGGCCCACGGTGCGAGCTTCCTTCAGGGCCTGCTGGTAGTCCAGCCCGTGGTCCAGCACGCGATGGGCCAGCCAGATGGCCCCCACTCGGTTGGCCGAGGCACAGTGGACCAGCAAGGGTCGGTTCTTCGAGTCCCGCAGCAGCTTGCGTGCCTGGTCGATCTTTTGGTCGGTAAAGGTGCGGGGGGTGATGGGGATGTTGACGTAGTTCATGCCCAGCTTCTTGACCCAGGCCCCTTCGTCCCAGTCCAGCTCCCCAGCAGCGCGGAGGTTCAGCACGGTTTTGATGCCGTTTTCGGCCGCGGTTTGGAAGTCCTCCTTGGCCGGCTGGCTGGCCAGGAAGATGTTGCCAAAGACGTGCAATCGCTGCACCTTGCCGCACTGGTAGGGCTCCAGCTTGGGGGTTTGTTGCTGGGGCGGGGCGGCTGGGGCCGCTGCGGCAAGTGCCCACACAAGAGCTGAGCCGATCATCCACGCGGAGAAAGGTTTTGCTTTCATCGTTGCTCTCCTATTGGAAGGGAGTCTGCTTTGTCGGGAAGGCTGTTGGTTACACGCAACTGGCCGCTTTCTTTCTGCTCCTGCTGGCCCGCTGCCTGCAAGGGAGAAGGCGGCGACTGCCTGCGCAACTCTTGCTCTGTTTCGGCCCCTTGGTGCTGCTGCCTGGCCGGTCCCGAACCAGGACCGCAAGCCCCACTCATTCAGGTGGGAACGCCCATCTTGGG
Organism: Planctomycetota bacterium; assembly: GCA_026982835.1. Classification (GTDB taxonomy): domain Bacteria; phylum Planctomycetota; class Planctomycetia; order Pirellulales; family S012-138; genus S012-138. The sequence continues at coordinate 3,082 of JALSGI010000671.1, forward strand.
CAGGATCCACAGTTGCAAAGCCAGCCACAGCCCAAGCACGGCCAACAGGATCAGCAGCTCTTTCATGCTGCGGTCCCCTTGGTGTGGTACGGGGATCAAGCAGTAAAGGTTTGCACCTTCGCGCCGAAGCGGTCCTCCACGCAGCGGAGGATGTTCTCCAGGTGGGGCTCCACCACCTCGTAGTAGGTGCAGCGGCCCTGGCGGCGGCTGGTCAAAAAGCCGCACCGCTTCATCAACCGCAAGTGCTCCGAGGCCATGTGGTGCGGGATGTCGCACGCCCGGGCCAGCTCCCCCACGGTAAACTCCCCCTGCAGCAGCATCTGGATCATCCGCAGCCGGTGGGGATGGGCCAGCACCCGCAGGCACTCGGCCGCCTGGGCCAACTGTTCCAGGGAAGTCATCCGCAATCGGGTGGCGACGGACTTGTTCATGGCAGCACTCCTTGGGTTCCCGCTTGTAAATATATCGCAACATTACGATGTGTCAATACAAAAATGGCTGGTTTTTCCGTTTTTTCACCCAGGTAAAGCAGGCGGGCCGCTCCGGGGGCTTACGCTCCCGGCTCGCCGTGAAGTGTTGTTTATTATCAGCGAGCCGCATCGTCGAGCATGTGGTTGTTTCCGCAGGGGTCCTCTGTTTCAACAACCGCCGGCTAACGCCGGCGGCTCGCCACCCCTCCAAGCCTCCCGCGGCTGAAGCCGCGGGCTCGCCATCCCTCCGAGCCCCCACGCCCCTTACGCCCGGGGGTCTTGCGCCCGGGCCAGCACGGCCACCAGCACGTGCTGGGCTCCGGCGGCACGAAGCACCTTGGCTGCATGCCACACCGTGGCCCCGGTGGTCATGATGTCATCCACCAGCAGCACCCGCTTGCCCGAGAGCCGCACCCGGCGGCGCAGGGCGAAGGCCCCTTGCACGTTCCGCCGCCGCAGCCGGGCCGGCAAGCGGCTCTGGGGGGGCGTGGCCCGCACCCGACGCAACGCCCCCTGCCAGCGAAGCTGCAATCCGCGGCCCACCACCTGGGCCAGCGTTTCGGCCGGATTGGTGCCACGGCGCCAGCGGCGCATCCAATGCAGGGGGACCGGCACCACCAGCTGCGGCTCCAGGGCCAGCAGCTCCCCGGCAAAGCGCCGCAGCAGCAGCTGCGACAAGGCCGCGCAGAGAAACTCCCCCTGCACCGTCTTGCTCCGCAGCACGCAGCGGCGAAGCAGCCCCCGGTAAGCCCCCAGGCTCACCACCGGACCCAACCACGCCGGCCAGCCGCGACAACTGCGACACCGCTGCCGGGAAGAAGCGGCTGGTAACAGCGCCGTACACCAGCCGCAGCGGGGGAGCGATTCGCCCGGAAGGAGCTGCTGGCAGCAGGCCGCACAAAACCCGGCCGCCGAATCCCCTTCTGCCCGGACATCTTCCCCACACCAGACGCACGCCCCGGGAAACAACCACGACCACATGGCCCATGGGGTCCGCAGCCGCTTACCCCTTCACTTCCGGCAGCAGCCACGGCTTGCGGTACCGGGGGCGGGAGAGAAACTGCCGAGCCGACTCGGGGCCGACGGTCCCCTGCCGGGGATCGTAAGTCAGCAGCTCTTTGGCCCGCCAGGCACAGTTGCCCAAGTGGCACAGCATGCTGCTATAGTGGCCCACGCTGGCCAGGTCGGCCGTAGTGGGCTTGCGGCTGCGCATCGCGTCCAGGAAGTTACGCACGTGCTGCACGGTGGCGTCGCTGCGTTTTTCCTGGCGGACCAGGTGCCCTCGGGCATCGAAGGCCCGCCAGCGGCGATTGCCCATCACCACGTACCCTTGGTCCCCGTAAACGGCCGCCCCTTCCCCCTCGCCGTGCATCGGGTAAGGGTTCCAGATGCGCAGCTCGTAGGTGATCAGGCAGTGATTGCGGGGGAAGTCGTAGGTGACCATCATCGTGTCGGGCCACTGCTGGTCGTCGTCGAAGTAGTACTTGCCGCCCAGGGCGGTGATCCGCTCGGGCCAGCCCAGGGGGGATTGCCCCGCGGCCCGAAGCGCCACGTCCAGCGCCCACCGGGCCATATCGAGCCGGTGCACGCCGTCGTTGCCCAGGTCGCCGGTGCCGTAGTCGAAAAACCACCGCCAGGTGCCGTGAAAGCGATTGCGATTGAAGGGGCGCTTGGGCGCCGGCCCCAGCCACAGATCGTAATTCACTCCCGGCGGGGGTTGGGAATCGCCCGGGTGGCCGATGTTACGCTGCCGGGTGCTTTCCCACGCCTTGGCCATCCGCGGCGTGCCGATGGCCCCCGTGGCCAGGTAGCTCATCAGGGCGTGCATCTGAGGGTCGCTGCGGGCCTGGGTGCCCAGCTGCACCACGCGGCCGTACTTTTGCTGCGCCCGGGCCATGCGGCGGCTTTCCTCGACGTTGTGCCCATCGGGTTTTTCCACATAGACGTCCACCCCGGCCTGGCAAGCCAGGATGGTGGGGATGGCGTGCCAGTGATCCGGGGTACCGATGACCAGGGCGTCCACCTTGGCATCCAGGATGCGGCGGAAGTCTTCCACGGCCTGGGGGCGCCGCCCGGCGATTTTGGTCACGGCGTCCACGCGGGCGGCAAGCACCCGGGAGTCCACGTCGCACACATGGGTCAGCTCCACGTCGCTTTGGGCGGCAAAGGCATTCAGCAGCGCCCCGCCACGGCCACGCACGCCCATCACGCCCACCTTGATCCGCTCCCCGGGAGCGGCCTTGGCCACGGGAGCGGTGGCCAGAGAAGCGCCCAGTGCGGCCACCACGCCCCCTTGGAGAAACTCGCGGCGTTTCATAGGAAAGCTCCTTCGCCCGGCGGCATGCTGAAAAGAAAACCCGGCTTCGGCTTGCCCATTGTAGCACTTTCCCATCCAACGGGGCCAAGCAATTTTTCTGGGGTCTTGGGTCCTGGGTCTTGGGTCTTGCGGTGGTGCTTCCGCACCGGGGGCTTGGAGGCGTGGAGGCTTGGGGGCGTGGGGAGATGGCGAGCCGCCGGCGTCAGCCGGCGGTTGGCCAGCCGCGCACCGTAAGCCCGCGGAGGAGCGTGCGCACGCGAGTGCGGGGAGGCGGCAGGGCCGCAGCCACTGGGAGCTTCCGCTCCGTTGCAAGAAAGAGCGTCAACTTGCTCAACAAGAGCCCCCCGCGTAAGCGGGGGGAGAAACAGTATCGGCTTGCGTCGTGCGGCCTGCGGCCTGCGCTGGAGCTTCCGCTCCAGAGCGAGAACAAAGCATGCTTATGAAAAACAACGCGCCTGGTGGATCTACGATTCTTGCAACGGCGAGCCGCCGGCTGAAGCTGGCGGAGAACGGCGAGCCGGGAGCGTTAGCTCCCGGAGGGGCTTGGAGGCGTGGAGGCTTGGGGGCGTGGGGAGATGGCGAGCCGCCGGCGTCAGCCGGCGGTTGGCCAGCCGCGCACCGTAAGCGCGCGGAGGAGCGTGCGCACGCGAGTGCGGGGAGAAACCGCATCGGCGTGCGACTTGCGCCGTGCGCTATTGCGCCGGAGCTACCGCTCCGAAGCAAAAACAAACGTTTTTTCTTGCAACGGCGAGCCGCCGGCTGAAGCTGGCGGAGAACGGCGAGCCGGGAGCGTTAGCTCCCGGAGGGGCTGGGGGTGTGGAGACTTGGGGGTATGAGGGGAGTGCTTCCGCACCGGGCAGGAACAAAACGTGCTTGAAGAAAGCAACGCCCAGAGTGGACCTGCGGCTCACCAGGAGGTTCGCCCTCCCGGAGCTTCCGCTCCGATGCAAGAAAAAACGCAAATGCCACAAATGGGAGGGCGAGGCTCCTGCCGAGCCGCTGAAGTGGAGGGAAAGTCAACCATACCGAAAAATGTTTACACTTCCAGCGAGCCGCCGACGTTAGCCGGCGGTTGCTCACGTAGCAACGGACACAAACGGTATCAACCGCATGCTGGACGATGCGGCTCGCCGGAACTGCCGCAGTGCTCATCGGGCCAACGCTTACGCACGCCGAAAAATCTTGCCAGAGTTCTTTCTCCGGGGATACGCTAACACTGGCAGACAAAGTACTCCCTGTTTCTCTCTTTGCGGAAAGGAACTTACCCGATGGCTTCTCCCGTGGCGGCGGAAGTGCGGCGGCGGCTCCCCTTGGGGATGGAGCTGGGACTGGTGACCTACAACTGGGGGCGGGACTGGCCGTTGCCGCGGTTGCTGAGCATCTGCGAGCAGACCGGGTTCCGCGGGGTGGAGCTGCGCAGCACACACCGGCACGGGGTGGAGCCGGAGCTGTCCAAGCCCCAGCGACGCGAGGTGGCCCGACGGTTCGCCGACTCGCCGGTGGTGCTGGTGGGGCTGGGGACCGCCTGCGAGTACCACAGTCCCGACCCGGCCCGGCTCAAGCAAAACATCGAGCAGACCAAGGCGTTCGTGCGGCTGTGCCACGATGTGGGGGGGAGCGGGATCAAGGTCCGTCCCAACGGCCTGCCCCCCGGCGTGCCTCGCGAAAAAACCATCGCCCAGATCGGCAAGGCACTGAACCAGGTGGCCGCCTTCGGCCAGGACTACGGGGTGCAGATCCGCCTGGAGGTGCACGGCCGCGGCACCTCGGAGCTGCCCGTGGTGGCCCAGATCATGCAAGTGGCCGATCATCCCAACGCCACGGTCTGCTGGAACAGCAATCCCACGGACCTGAAGGGCAAGGGGCTGGAGCACAACTTCCGCCTGGTCGCCCCGCGGTTGGGCAATACGGTGCACATCCACGATCTGGTCTCCGAGTATCCCTGGCTGGAACTGTTCCGGCTGTTGAAAGAGATCAACTACCGGGGCTGGCTGCTGGTGGAAGAGGGGCGGCCGACGGCCGATCCGCTGCGGGTGATGAAGTACTACCGGGCGCTTTGGCAGTACATGCTGGCCTTGGCCTGAGGCTCACCACAGCTGGGGTTGGTTTGCCAGGTGGGACTACTCCGGCTCGGGAGCATCTTCCTCCGGCACCAGGGGGACGAATCGCACCGGGCAGAGTTGTTCCACCTCCAGGTGGTCGCCTCGCTTGCGATAGACGCGCAGCACCTGGTGTTCGGGGGGGCCCACGGGCATGACCAGCAGTCCCTGGGGGGCCAGTTGTTCGATCAGGGCCGGGGGCACTTCCGCGGCGGCGGCGGTGACCAGGATGCGATCATAGGGGGCCTCGGGGGGGTAGCCCTTGGTGCCATCGCCCACGACCAGTTGCACGTTGTGCAGACCCAGTTGCCGCAGCACTTCGGCGGCGCGTCGAGAGAGGGGTTCGTGGCGTTCGATGGAGACGACCTTTTGGGCCAGCAGGGCCAGCACGGCCGCCTGGTAGCCGCTGCCGGTGCCGATCTCCAGCACTTTTTCGCTGCCGGAGAGTTGGAGGGCTTGGGTCATCAAGGCTACAATATAGGGCTGACTGATCGTCTGTCCGCAGGCGATGGGCAGGGCCTGGTCGCTGTAGGCTTCGTGGCGGTACTCGGGCAGGACGAACTGTTCCCGGGGAACGCGGAGCATGGCATCCAGCACCCGCGGATCGTGGATTCCCCGGCGCTGGAGCTGGTTTTGGACCATCGCCTGGCGTTGGGCGGCAGGATTGGAGGCGGTCATGGGACCCTCGGGGTGGTTGCACAAGCGGGCACGGCTCCGGCACCGAAGCAGCAGCGGAGGGTTTCCGAATCGCCGGCCGGGAGCGAATCGTCCTGGGTGATGCTGCCTGTGGTTTCCTATCAGATCAGAAATACTTCCCGCCATGCAAGAGCCGACGCGGAAACCTTTCTCGCTGTTGCCTTCGGTTTCGGTAGTGGGCTTGTTGGGCTGGGTGGCCTTGGCGGCGATTGCCTCGGCCGTGGCGGCCGGAGCCATGCAGGGGTATCGGCTTGCCTTGGCGGCCACGGTTTCGTTGGGGCTGCTGGGGGTGGTGTTTGCCGGGTACGCGGTGGCTTTTCTGCTGGCCTGGGCGATGGCCCTGGTGGTGGTCCGGCGGCAGTTTCAAGAACCCGGGCCGTTTCGCCCCGCGCGGCCCCAAGAACCCGTGCCCCGTGATCTGTTGGGAGAGGAACGATGAACCTCCGGCACGATCGGACAAGCTGCACTGGCCAGGCGGCGCGGTTGGGGACCTGGAGCGTGGCCGCGTGGTGGCTGCTGGCCACGGGAGCGGCCTGGGGACAGCCAATGCCTCCCGCCCCGGACCGGCATTTTCAGCAGTACGGGTGGTTGGACCGGGACACCACGGCTTCGGGTTTGGAAGTGGTGTTCTGGAAACCTTATGGGAGCATCTATGGAGCCCCGGAGCGGGTGTACTTGGGCATCCGTTCCACAACTCCGCTGACGCAGCCGCTGAAGTTGAACCTGGAAGTGCGCGGATCGGGCGCATTCCGTACCAGCATCGAGCTCCCTCCCCAGCAGATCGTCCTGCCCAAGGGCAGCGGCGGCGCCCGGGGGAAATACCAGATTGTGCCGCTGGTGTTTCCCGGATCGGCCCAGTGGATCAGCGTGGACCTGACCAACCCCCGCCGGGGTCGCACAGAGCATGCCAGTTGTTCCTGGTGGGGAGAAGTGGGCTCGCTGGTGCTCCACGTGATCGCCGACCCGGAGCAATTGCGCCGTGTGAACCACTCTTTACTGTCTTTACGGGGCCAGGCCGAAGTCGTGCATCCGCTGGATTTCCCGCAACGCTGGCCCTTGCTGGCCGGGTTCTTGGCCGTGGCCATCGACTTGCCCGTGTTGCGCCAGTTGCAAAGGGAGCGCCCTCGGGCCTTCGAGGCGCTGCGGAATTGGGTTTTGGCGGGGGGACAGTTGCTGGTTCGGGCAGACTTCCCTTCCCGTGCCCAAGAAGTCACGGAGCTATTGCGCCAGGTGAGCCAAGAAGTGCAACAGGGGGAGCCTTCCGCCTTTCGCCCGGCGGGCCGGTTGTCGGTGCTGCTGTTTGAGCTTCAAGAGCCGGATGTGGTCTTTCGCGTGGTCCAGACGGAAACCGGCGAGACCAAGTTGGTAAGATCCCCCTCGGACAAAGTGCCACCGCCGGAGACGCTTCGGCGGCGGCAGGCCCTGGCCCGCTCGAAGCTCCCCGCGGCATGGGTGGGAGCCGGACTGGTGGCCTTGGTGCCCCGGAAGCTATGGCTCCCCTGGGAAGCCGCCTTCCTGGTCGAATCTCCGACGGCGTTCGGGAACGGGGAGGAGTTGTTCCCTCTGGGCCGGGAACAAGCCGTGGGCATGTTCGGCACGGTGGAATCGGACCTGCGCATCCCCGGGCTGGGCAACCCGCCCGTGTTCGTCTTCCTGGGACTGATCTCGGCGTTCGTGCTGGTGGTAGGACCGGTGAACTATTTCTGGTTTCGCTACCGGGGCTCCCTGCACCGGCTGTTGATCACGGTGCCGGGGACGGCCTTGCTGGCCACCGGCGCGTTGTTGGGGTATGTCTTTTGGTCCGAGGGGCTGGATCACAAGGGGCGTTTTCTCAGCTTGACCTTGTTGGACCGGCCCACGGGGAAAGCGATCACCTGGGCCAAGGGGGCCTATTTCTCGGCCATTCCTCCCCGGCAGGGATTGCGGTTTGCCTGGGACACGGCCGTGTTTCTCCAGCCGCCGGGCAGGGACGGTTTATGGGGAGAGAGGACCATCCACTACCAGTGGGATACCCACCAGCAGGTGTTCCTCTCCGGGTGGCTTCAGCCACGACGATTCACCAACGTGTTCCTGGCCCGGGTGTCCAACACGGGCCGCAGGCTGCAATTTCGCCCTGCCGGCTCGGCCCAACGGCCGCCTCGGGTGACGAACCAGCTGGACACCCGGGTGGAGCTTCTGGTGGCCAAGGACGCCCAGGGGCGGGTGTGGTTCGGGCGGGGGATTGCCGCGGGGGAAACCGCTACGCTCTCCCCTGCGGAGGCTGACCCGGGCGTGGAGCGGGAGATGCTGGTCCGCCTGAGAGCGGCCCTGAGCGGGAGGCAAGCCGAGCGAACCTTGTCGGTGGAAGCACTCACTGCCGACTCCCCCCAGGCCCCCAACGCCTTGCTGTGGCGGCTGCGGCAGGTGCAACGGTGGCTTCGCCGTCAGGGGGCGAACTTGCCGCCGGGACACTGGGTGGCCGTGGCGGCACAGAACCCCGAGCTGCCCACCGGCATCCCGCTTCATCAAAGGCAAAGTCTCCACGTGTTCACAGGGCGCTGGCCGTGATCGAGCGCAGCAAACCGGCCATCGAGGTTTACAACTTGCACCGGTTTTTCGGGGCCACCCGGGCCGTGGACGATGTGACGTTCCAGGTGTACCCGGGGCAGGTGTTCGGGTTCATCGGGCCCAACGGAGCCGGCAAGACCACCACCATGCGCATCCTGGCCACGCTCGACCAGCCCAGCTACGGAAACGCCTACGTGGCCGGTTTCTCCGTGGTGGAGGACCCGGACCAGGTGCGGCTGCGACTGGGGTTCATGCCCGACTACTTCAACACCTACCCTTACGTGAACGTGCGGGAGTACCTGGACTTTTACGCCCGGGCCTACGGGCTGCGGGGCAGGGAGCGGGAAGAGGCCCTGGAGCGGACGATGGCCTTTACCGGACTGGACACCCTGGCCGACAAGCCCACCCGAGCGCTGTCCAAGGGGATGAAGCAGCGACTTTGCCTGGGTCGGGCCATGATCCACGACCCGCAGGTGCTGGTGCTGGACGAGCCGGCCGCGGGGCTGGACCCTCGGGCCAGGATCGAATTGCGACAGATGGTCCGCCAGCTGGCCCAGCAGGGCAAGGCGATCTTCATTTCCTCCCACATCCTCACCGAGTTGGCCGAGATCTGCGACGCGGTGGGGATCATCGAGCAAGGGAAACTGCGTGCCCAGGGCCCGCTGGAGCAGATCCGCCGCCAGCTGGCCGCCGCCACGGCCACCGTCCGCATCCAGGTGCTGGAGCCGGTGGAGCATCTGGTCCAGTGGCTCGCCCTGCACCAGGACGTGATGCAGGTGGAGCCCCTGCCCGAGGCAAACGGCGTCCAGGTGCAGTGCCAGGGGGATTCCCGG